>QNAR01000050.1 GCA_003643975.1 Thermotogae bacterium
ACGCCCCTCATTCTTTGCTTTTGATGGTTATAGCACTAAGCGAGGCTGTCAGTTGGGTCAGCGACGGTTTAAGCCGATGTAGGGTGTGGTTTGTAGGTTGTGCGCAAAACATGTTGGGTACCGAGTTACGTGAGTGTATCAGAAACCGAGTTATGAGTTATGAATGATGAGTTATGAGTTAAAGAACTGAGGAGCCGAGTTGCGTGATTCGAGATCAAGAGCCGAGAGTCCGAGAAGCGAGATCAAGAGCCAAGTAACGAGAAAACATCAAACCCTGTCTTACAGTCAACTGCGCTAGCGGTTCAGGGCAACTCCGTAGGAGTTCAGAGCAATTGCGTTAGCAATTCATAGCGCGTTTTAGCAACACAGGTCTGGGGTCTGGTTTTACTAAACCCCAACAACTAAACCCTATACCCTGGTTCTAGTAGTGCGGGTCTGGGGTATAGTCCCTACCAAACCCTAATAACTAAACCCTAGACCCGATCTCTTGTACCCTAAGTTGGTATTATCAGGTGTCATAAGACATTCTATAAATGAAGAATTTTTAAAATGCCACCCGGACCGGGTGGCATTTTTGTCGGCTTTATAGGTTTATCTTCTCAGTTATTGACTTAGCCTGCAAGAATAACAGTAAGTAGTCCCTTCCTCCAGCTTTCGAATCCGTACCGGACATGTTAAAGCCACCGAAAGGATGCACACCAACGAGAGCACCTGTGCATTTTCGATTGAAATACAGGTTACCTACATGGAAGATTTTTTTGGCTTTTTCGATACGCACTCGTTTTTTTGTGTAAAGTGCGCCGGTTAAACCATATTCGGTGCAGTTGGCTATATCCAGTGCATCGTTGAAATCCTTAGCTTTGATAAATGCGGTAACAGGGCCAAAGATTTCTTCCTGGGCAACTCTTGCATAGCGATCAACATCTGTGATTATGGTTGGTTCAATGAAATAGCCCGGAAGACCTTCTACGCGCTTTCCACCAGTAACGAGCCGTCCTTCTTCCTTCCCTATGTCTATGTAGCTCAAAATTTTTCTCATGGCATTTTCATTGACCACGGGACCAAGCCAGTTTTCTGGGTTTCTCACGTCTCCAATTTTTATCTCTTTTGTTCTTTCAATAACCTTTTTCAGCAACTCATCATAAATGGCTTCCACTACTATTACCCTTGAACCAGCGGAGCATTTTTGACCCTGAAAGCCAAAGGCGCTGGACACTATTCCCTGAGCTGCGGCGTCCAGATCTGCCGTTTCATCAACCACTACTGCATCTTTTCCACCCATCTCAAGCACTACACGTTTTATCCATTTTTGCCCGGGCTGGTGTTTGGCAGCTAGTTCGTTAATTCTAAGGCCCACATCTTTAGACCCTGTGAAGGAAATGAATCTGATTTTCGGATGTTCCACAATGTAATCGCCTATCTCAGCACCGCTACCAGGAACAAAGTTCACGACCCCCTCAGGCAAACCGGCTTCGTGGAGTATTTCGACAAATTTAGCAGCGATTATAGGAGAGTCGCTTGCCGGCTTAAGAAGCACGCAATTTCCGGAAACAGCTGCAGCTGAGGTCATACCAACCATGATCGCTCCCGGGAAATTCCAGGGTGGAATTACAGCCCCTACACCAAGGGGGATATAAACAAGTTCATTGTTTTCATCTGGGATTCTTACAACCGGTTGCTGTGAAGCGTATCTCACAGCTTCTCTCGAATAGAACTCCAGAAAATCAATTGCTTCTGCGAGATCTGCATCAGCTTCAAGCCAGTTTTTACCCACTTCGAGAATCATTGTTGCATCCAGCTCGTAGCGCCGCTCTCTCATTATTTGGGCAGCCTTCAAGAAAGGCTTTACCCTTTCTTCAACGGGCGTGTGCTTCCAGGTTTCAAAAGTTTCCCAGGCTGTATCCAGCGCCTTATCTATGAGTTCCCTGGTGGCTTTTGATGTAACCCCAACAATTTCTTCAGGATTGCTCGGATTAATGGATTTGTTTTTCTTCTCAGTACTGTACTTTTTTCCACCAATTATGAGGTCGTAGTCTTTTTTCTCGTTTGCGACTTTTTCAAGGGCTTCCTTCATCTTTTTTCTGACATCCGGGTTTGATGGGTCAATATAACCCTCATTCTTGAAAGGTGGAAGGACAATGTAGTTAGTTGCTTCTGGCAATTCAAACACCTCCTGTGAATTTTATACAACGTTTTTCTCTCTTGAAACTCCTTTTGAAAATCTTTCCATTTTCAGATTTGATATATCTACTTCTTCCGGACTACCGTATATTATCCAATCCGCCATGGCTTCACCCACCGCTGGGGCAAGCATAAATCCATGACCGCTAAAACCAATCGCGAAGTAGAAATCTGAAAGCTTATCGGATTTGTCAATAATCGGTTGAGCATCTGGTGACATATTGTAAAGCCCTGCCCAGTGCCTCAGTACCCTGACTTCTTTCAGGAATGGAAAGAAATGTGGCATTTTCTCTGTCATCTCTGTCAGAAATTTCCAGCTTGGGTCATGCTTATGGCTGGGCGGTTCGTCCTTGTCACCCTGCCCCATGATGAAATTACCCGATTTCGTTTGCCTTATGTAAAAATTGTTCACAAAACTTATCACCAGGGGATCGAGAATATGCTCCAGGGGTTCGGTAACAAATATCTGGTGCCTGTAAGATTCCGTAGGTAATTCCACGCCAGCCATAAGGCCCACTTCTCTTGAAAATCCCCCCGCAGCATTTACTACTACCGATGTTTTGATGTATCCTTTGGTCGTTAAGACCCCTTTAATTTGACCGCTTTGAACATCTATGTCGGTTACCTCTGTGTGGGTAAGAATCATCGCACCCATCTTTTCTGCTGCTTTGGCATATGCCATAGTGGCAAGATGGGGGTTAGCGTGTCCATCAGTGGGGCAAAAGGTAGCGAGTTTTAGCCCTTCAAGATTCATGAAGGGGAACTTCTCTTTTGTTTCTTCTTTGCTTAGTAATCTTACGTCCAGTCCTTCCTCTTGCTGCATAGCCACATTTTTGTGGAAAAGTTCCACTTCCTCATCCGTGTAGGCAAGGAGCAAGTAGCCACCTTGATAATATTCTATGTCCATGCCGATTTCTTCTTCGAAGCGTTCAAATAGTTTGACACTCCTCATAGCCAGTCTGACGTTCATTCTTTCGCTCCATTGTTGCCGAATTCCTCCACCGCAACGCCCTGTTGAGCCAGAGGAAAGATATGATTTCTCAACAAGAACGACATCTTTCATTCCCTTTTTGCAAAGGTAAAAAGCTATGGCAGTACCTATGATACCTCCTCCAATGATTACGACTGATGCTTCAGCCCTCACTGCTTTCACCACCTTTGGCACTTTTACTGACAGCCTTGAAGGTCGTTGGAATCACAGGTGGCCTGAAGGTGCCTGGATCGAGTTTTTCAATGGGGGTTCCGGTTTTACGCGAGAGGATCATCAGAGCGTTTAACCGACATGTACGGCCACCACAAGGTCCCATTGCTATTCTCAGTCTTCTCCTGAGTTCTTCAAAATCTGTGTATCCTTCCTCAATGGCTTTTTCAACATCCTCTACCGTAAGCTCTTCACAACGGCAGACAATAGCTTCTGGCTTCATTTCGACAACTTTTATATGTCTGACTTCCCTGGCTTCTTCTAAAGGTACTTCGATATAAACAACGGTTGTACTGTTAGGAGCTTTAACAACTTTCGTTACCTTTGCAACACCTGCAACACTGCCATCCTTTCTGAGGGCATATACCTGATCCCCTTTTGAAGGTATCGGCAAGAATTCATAAGGTATGCCAACTGTGGCTGTCCCCTTTTCCTCTTTTTCTTGCATCATGAATATGGCCAAGCCGGGACATTTGGTAGCACAAATACCGCAACCGGTACATTTTTCATAGTCGATAACCGGAACGTTGTTGATGTTTTCGCCAATCGTGATAGCACCGAAAGGGCAGCTTGTTTCACAGGGATTGCAAGGAATGGCTTCACTGCATTCTATGATGGGTCTGAGTTTCCCCTTATAAGCCTCATATGAGGGCTCAACTGCCGTTTCACGTGGCAATTTTTCCGGGAAGCTGAGGTTGAGCTTTTCAAGCCCTTTTCTAACCTTTGACGAGGTAGGTCCGCTTCTAAAAGCTCTTAACTGCTCCTGGAATTTTTTTAACCTTTTTTCGTCGGTAATTCCCTTCAAGTCCTTCACACAGCTTAGGCCTGCTATTCTGCCTTCCACCATAGCCGTTGTGGCTTCTTCAATGCCGCTGACATCCCCAGCTACAAAAACATTCGACGCGGTAGTCCTCATATTTTCATCCCTGACAGGTACGTAACCACCGAGTTCAGAAATGAATTGAAGCCTGCCGCCAGCCTGTGAAACCAGTTCCGCTGAAGGTGATAATCCAACAGCTACACAAATCGTATCTACCACAAATTCCCGCTCAGTACCGGGAATCACTTCCCAGGAGTCATTAACCTGGGCTATGACTGCTCCTTGAACTTCTTCCTTTCCCAAAGCTCTGATAATTGTATGCCTTAGAAGTATAGGAACACCAAGCCTTCTGACTTTGTTCGCGTGAACCTGATATCCACCTACCCTGTTTGAGGCTTCTATAATTGCTTTCACATTCACCCCAGCTTGCATTAGCTGATAACTGACTATAAGCCCTATGTTTCCTGAGCCAATCATGAGGACGTTTTCTCCGGGCATAATGCCAAATTGGTTCATGAGAGTCTGGACAGCGCCAGCCCCATATACCCCGGGAAGATCATTATTCTCAAATTGAAGGAATTTTTCTGAAGCGCCGGTTGCAATAACGAGCCTTTTGGGTCTGAGCAATGTTGTAGTATCACTCGGCCTGTGCAAAATGGGAACTCCGTCTTCATAAACACCGATGACTGTTGATTCTGGCATTAGCTCAACATTGTCCATGGCTCTCAGTTCTTCGAGTAATTTCTCGGCGATTTCAAAGCCCCTCACCGAAGCGTAAAATTCCTCATTGCCAAAGAATTTATGGGTTTGCTTTACCAATTGTCCGCCAAATCTGACCCCTTCATCGACAATGAGGGCTTTTAAGCCCGCCTTTCCCACTTCAATTCCCGCCGCAAGCCCTGCAGGTCCACCACCTATGATAAGAACATCGCACTCAGTCAAGGAACTCCCCCCTTCCCTTTTGGCGGCGCACAGCCATTCCATCCTTTACCAGCGTCATGCAAGTTCTGACATTTGGAATGCCATCAACTTCCATGAGACAGGAGGAACACTTGCCAATAGCACAAAAAAGCCCTTGCGGCCTTGCCTTTTTAGGGGTATATCTGAGAACCCTTATCCCATTAGCATGCAGCGCTGCGGCTATTGTCTCACCTTCATACGCCATGAGCTCTCTGCCCTCGAAGAAAAAGCGGATCTTTTTTCCTCTTTTGAAGGTGAGAATAGGGTGCCTTTCGATTCTTTCCACCAATAATCGCCTCCGTTTTTATTTTCCCATTATCAAGTATAAGGAATAAACACGTTAAAGCGAAAAAGCGTATTATCGAGCATACCTTAGAATATTGCTCATAAACTGCTATAATCTTCAAATGAAGACGCTTATTCACGGAGGGATTCTCGTGATAAACAAAAATATGAAAATAGAAGAAATTGTTGAAAAATATCCCTACCTCATCGATTTTTTCTTCAAAGTGGGCCTTAAAGTCATGGTCTGTGGTGATATTTTGTGGGGAACTTTAGAAGAAGAGGCTATAAGGCAAGGAAAAGGTGGGAGGTTAGATGAAATCATTTCAAAGGCAAACGAAATCATAGCAATGGAAGGGGAAAAGAAAAACACCTTTCTCAACATAGGAGATGATGAAAATGCTTAAGATTCTGGGACATCGGGGCATGGGAAAAGGGGAAGGGGAAAATAGCCTTCTCTCTCTTATCAGAGCAACTCAACTTGGTGCCGATGGTGTTGAAACCGATGTTTGGCTCACAAAAGACGGTTCATTGATCCTCACTCATGATGAAGATTTGAAAAGGCTGTTTGGCGTTGATATAAAAATAAAAGAGGTGAGCTATAAAGAACTCAAGAAAGCGAGGCTCATATCGGACGAAAAGCTCACAACCCTAGAAAAGGCCTATCTTGAACTCCCGGATGATGTGGTTATCAACGTGGAAATCAAAGATCCAGATGCTGCCCGATTTGTTGTCCCGCTGGTCAAAAGCTTTGATGCATTGGAAAGAACTGTTTTTTCTTCTTTTATCCACGAGTGCTTATCTGAAGTGAGAAAAGCCGATCCCAAAGCCAAAATCGGTCTTTTAATAGGCGAGGATGCAGAGGGCAAGGGACTGGAATACATCGAAGAACTCATTGGGCATTACGCTCCTTTTTCCCTCCACCTGCCAGTCCAGATTTTTGAAAGGTTTGGCTTGAAGATAGGCTTGGAACTGCTGAAAGGCTTTCGCGATGAAGGCATAAAAATCGCGCTCTGGACATTGAATGACCCCGAATTGGCTTTGAAGGTCAAAACTCAATGTGATTATCTGATCACCGATAATTTGATGTCAATGCTTGCAATTAAAGGCAGAAGATAGAGGTTGGTGTCTCTGAATGCTTTACTTTGAAAAGTTTTTAAGTGCTTTTCTTACACCACCCGGGATAATTATCGTCATCTTACTTATAACGGGCATAATCAGTCTTAAAAAAGCATTAGCTACTTACCAGAAAATACTGGCGTATATCGTGGTTCTGACCACTTTATTTCTTTATTTATTAAGTACGGGTGTCGGGACGATTTTGTATGTAAAACCCCTTGAGCAAGCTTATTCCCCTCCTTCTCTGGATTTGCTTCAAGATCATGATGCTATTGTTGTTCTGGGAGGGGGAATAATTCTTGGAAACGGAGAGGTGGAATTGGGTCCTCACACCTTAAAACGTCTTTTGAAGGGGTTTGAGCTTTATAAGAAACTTGACAAGCCAATTGTTCTAACCGGAGGCTCCCCTCTTGGAAGAGACTCTTTGACAGAGGCAGAAGTTATGGCAACGGTGCTTGAGGAATGGGGTGTTGATTATAAAGACATCATAATTGACAAATCAGCAAGAACAACCGCTGAAAATGCCTTACAGGTTTCAGAGATTTTCAGGGCAAAAAGATGGGCCAAGGTTATACTCGTTACCTCTGCCGTTCATATGAAAAGAGCCATCGATACCTTTCAAAGAAATGCCATTAGTGTTTCCGCTTATCCAACGGATTATCTATATGACTATGCTTCTTTGAGCTGGGTGGATTTTTTGCCCGGGAAAGATGCATTGGAAGCCAACATAAGTGGCATTCACGAATTCATTGGTCAGATATGGTACAAAATTCAAGGCAGGTGAATATCCATGTGCGATACGATTGTTATAACACCCAAGATCACTGGAAGCAAAATGCTTTTTGCAAAAAACAGTGACAGGGAACCCAATGAACCACAAGCCATGGTATTCTACCCTTCACAGGTTCATGAGGAAAAAGAGCTCTCCGCAACTTATATTGATATTCCACAGGTCAGAAGAACAAAAGCCTTTTTGCTTTCAAAGCCTTCCTGGATCTGGGGTGGGGAAATGGGTATCAATGAGGACAATGTGGTAATAGGAAATGAAGCCGTGTTTACCAAAGAACATGTGTCAGAAAAGGGACTTCTCGGAATGGACATTCTCAGGATAGCCCTTGAAAGGGCTTCGTCAGCTGATGCGGCTCTCAATATTATTACCACTTTGATTGGAAACCCGGGACAGGGTGGAAACGGGGGTTTTACCAAAAGATTGATGTACCACAATTCTTTCATTATAGCTGACAGGGAAAAAGCATGGGTCCTTGAAACAGCGGGCAAGTACTGGGCTGCAAAAAAAGTTGATGCCATTGGTACCATATCCAACGCCCTTAGCATTGGAAATGACTTCGATATGATTCATCCAGAAGCAATTGAACATGCGGTAAAAAAGCGCTGGTGCAAAAGTGTGGATGACTTTGAATTCAACAAAGCCTTTGGTAAAGGACTGTATGCCCTGTTCTCTGGTGGGCGGTTCAGAAAAGAGCGTACGGAAAAGCTGATCAGGGACAAGCTGCCCCTGTTAACCGTCAAAGAGATATTCGAGATATTAAGGGACCACGGGGACACTCAAAATATAACGAGAGGATCCATGAAAACTGTGTGCATGCATGCTGGCGGCATAATTTCAAGCCAAACAACCGCTTCGATGGTCTGTGAAATAGATGACATCACAACAGTGTGGGTAACCAACAACAGTGCCCCTTGTTTGTCGGTATTTAAACCCGTCTGGTTTAACAATGAAGAGAGTACGTTGCCTTATAAAACAGAAGAAGATGGCTTAAAACATTGGTATCATGGAGAACGTTTTTACAGAAACGCTCTTAAGAACTATCTAAAAGCCCGTGAATATTTCAAAGAGACTGCGAGCAACTATGAGTTAGAACTGCAGGAGAGAGTCAATACAATTTTCGAGGAAGGCACTCCTGATTTTGAAAAATTGAAAGACCTTTCAAGGGAGGCTTTTGAAAAAAGCTGGAAAATCGTTAACAGCTTAATCGACAAAACTTCGGATATGCCTCCGGGGAAACGTTCGCTGTATTTCAAGCTGTATTGGTTAATGCAAAACAGAGAATTCAAGGGTTAACACATCTATCTAAAGACCCTTCAAATAAGGGTTCTGCCTGAGAATATTTACCGCTTTTGCCGGAGAGCCATGGCCTGGAAAAACCTCCAGTTCAGGATTTTTCTCAAGCAATCCTTTTAACAGTTTCAGTGATTCAAGAAGTTTCTCTTCACTCCCTCCCGGTAAGTCCGTTCTTCCAATGGAATCGCTGAATAATGTATCACCGGTGAAAAGGTATTTTTTCATGTACAAAAAGCACACTGAGCCTGGTGTGTGACCCGGCGTTTTGATTACTTCAAAACCATCTGGTAGGTTCTTTTCATTTAAAATGTTGAAACTATCAAGCTCCAAAGGTTTCATGGGATAGTAAAGTGAAAGATTGCTCCTGGGATTGTTGACAAAATCAACGCTTTCATTGAAGAAGAGATTGGCTTTCGCAAAAT
>QNAR01000051.1 GCA_003643975.1 Thermotogae bacterium
CCCGATTTCGTTTTCGGGTTGCTCCTTTTGTGGGGATTTTACGCTGTACTGGGATGGTTCCCGCCCGGAATGATCGACACAAAATACGAAATGGTCCTGAGAAGCCCTGAATGGCACACCATAACCCATATGCCCACTATTGATGCACTGCTCAACGGTAGATTCGATATATTCATCAATGCCTTCAAACATCTTGTGTTGCCAATTTTGACCATTTCCTACCTCTGGTGGGCATATCTGCTCAGAATAACCCGTTCCAGTATGCTTGAAGTTCTCAGAAAAGACTACATAAGAACTGCACGCGCTAAAGGCGTTCCCGAAAAGCTCGTCATAAACAAGCACGCCAAACGAAATGCCCTTATCCCGGTGGTAACCGTCGCTGGTGGTACCGTGATAGGGCTGCTTTCCGGTACTGTCATCGTTGAAACGGTTTTTTCAAGAACGGGTATGGGTAGATTTCTTGCCACCGCCGCTACACAATTAGATTACTGGTCTATAATCGGTGGAGCTTTATTCTATTCATTCATATTGGTTCTGGGAAATCTCATAGTTGACGTCAGCTATGCAATAATCGATCCCAGAATCAGACTCCACTGAGGAGGTCGTTGTCATGGCAAAGAGAAAAAGCGATTTCAGGAAAATGATGAAGAAATTCTGGAGAAATCAGACAGCTGTTCTGGGAGTGGTACTTCTCATCATGTTTGTAATCATAGCTATTTTCGCTCCCCAGATTGTCAAAACATTTTCGCCAAAGGCCGCAGCAAGGGCATACGCGGAAGACCCCTACCAGATGCCAAGAGTTGCCTGGACTTCAAATCCCTTGCCTCCAAGCAAAGACGACCCCTTTGGCGTTATTGGCGGAAGGGATATATTCTACGGCGTTATTTACGGAACAAGAACAGCCTTCAAGCTGGGGTTGACTGTCGCCGGATTGTCGGCTCTTATTGGTATATTCGTCGGCTCCATTTCGGCTTACTTTGGCGGTTGGGTTGATGAAATCTTTATGAGAATCGTTGACATATTTATGTCCATTCCTTTCCTGGTTGCGGCGATGGTGCTTACAACCATCCTTGGAAAGGGGCTGAACAATGTAATGATTGCCCTGGTGGTCTTCGGATGGATGACCACGGCAAGGCTTATCAGGGGAAATATTCTCCAAGCTAGAGAAGAGCAATATGTGCTTGCCGCAAAGGCTTTGGGACAAAAAGACTGGTTGATTATCATAAAGCACATACTTCCAAATACCATTTTCCCCGTGGTTATACAGATGTCTATGAGAATGGGTTCTTACGTTATTACCGCTGCTGGCCTCAGTTTCCTTGGTGTCGGTGCTGAACCTGGTTATGCCGATTGGGGAACTATTTTGAGCTACTCCAGAAACTGGATGACCATGTTAGATAAGGCCTGGTTTGCGATAGTGTTCCCCGGTGTTGCCATGGTGCTCTTTGTGCTTGCCTGGAACCTCGTGGGCGACGCCCTTAGAGACATCTTTGACCCGAGAATGCGCAGTTAAGGGGGTTCTGAAGTGGATAAAAAACCATTACTTGAAGTTAAAGGACTTAAAACATACTTTCATACCGATGATGGCATTGTTAAAGCCGTTGACGGCGTGAGCTTTGAAGTTTACTCCGGAGAAACACTTGGAATAGTCGGTGAATCCGGTTGCGGAAAGAGCGTTACTTCCCTTTCTGTCATGCGACTTCTTGACGAGAAAGGTGAAATAGCCGGCGGAGAGATCCTTTTCGACGGCAAAGATATACGCGCCCTTTCAGATGAAGAAATGCGTAAAATGCGCGGAAATGATATGGCCATGATCTTTCAGGAGCCTATGACAGCGTTGAACCCCGTTTATACCATTGGAGACCAGATAACGGAAGCCATCCTTTTGCATCAGGATGTTGATAAGGAAACAGCGCGAAAAATGGCTATTGATATGCTCAGGAAAGTCGGGATTCCTGAACCTGAAAAGAGGGTTGATGAATACCCTCATGAACTCTCCGGCGGCATGAGACAGAGAGCCATGATCGCCATGTCCCTTTCGTGTAACCCTAAACTGCTGTTTGCCGACGAGCCAACCACCGCTCTGGACGTTACGATTCAAGCGCAGATTTTGGAGCTCATGTTGGAGCTCCAGAAAGAATACGGAATGGCCATTGTCATGATAACCCATGATCTCGGCGTCATCGCCGAGATGGCTGAAAGGGTTGTAGTTATGTACGCCGGGAAAGTTGTGGAATACGCCGATGTGGTAACTCTTTTCAAAGACCCCAAGCATCCATATACCTGGGGTCTCATGAACGCCATTCCAAGGCTTGACGAAGATAAAGATGTGCTCTACAACATTCCCGGGGTTGTTCCAGATCCCCTTGATTTTCCGAAAGGATGCCGTTTCAACACGCGCTGTCCTCTCGCTACTGACAAATGCCGCACTGAGGAGCCGCCTCTGGTGGAAATCGAGCCAGGACACAAGGCAGCTTGCTGGCATATTGACAGACTCGTTGAAATGGTAAAAGTCTCCAGGGCAGGTGAAGGCGCATGAGTCAATCTGAAAACAGAAAACCAATTTTAAGAGTTGACAATCTGGTAAAATACTTTCCCGTAAGAGCCGGTGTTTTCAGACGTGTTGTAGCACATGTTAAAGCGGTTGACAACATTTCTCTGGAAGTATATGAAAAAGAAACGCTTGGTCTTGTGGGTGAATCCGGCTGTGGAAAAACCACCGCTGGCATGACCATCTTAAGGTTGCATGAACCCACCTCTGGAAGAATAATCATGAATGATGAGGATACCACCCACCTATTCATGCCCTACTTCCAGGCGAGAAAGTACCTCATCAATACATACGTCAAACCATTCGAGGACCTCAAGGAAAAAGCAGGTTCTGTCGATTCTGCCATTAAAAGCATCGAAGACGAGTTTGACGTGAAAATGGCTAAACTGTACTTTGAAAAGCACAATGGCTCTAAAAGCTCTTTTATTTCCGACCTTATGTCTGACCGTGAGGCAAAAAGAAAAGCTTTCAGAAGGCAATCTCAAATCATTTTCCAGGACCCTTACTCGTCTCTCAATCCGAGAATGAGGATAAAGAACATCATCGCCGAAGGCGCAATTATTCACAAAGTTGCGAGCAGAAGCGAAGTTATGGCAAGAGTTGCTGATATATTGAAAAAAGTCGGCCTTTCAGAAGATCACATGAGCAGGTTTCCTCATGAGTTCAGTGGAGGCCAGAGGCAGAGAATAGGTATCGCACGCGCTCTTATTTTAAATCCACACCTGATTGTGGCTGACGAAGCGGTTTCGGCTTTGGACGTCTCCATTCAGGCACAGATTCTAAACTTGCTCAATGATTTGCAAGAAGAGTTTGGGCTAACATATCTCTTCATTGCTCACGACCTTGCGGTTGTAAGGCACGTCAGCAGGCGTGTTGCCGTCATGTATCTGGGAAAAATGGTGGAAGTGGCTTCAAAAACAGAGTTGTTTGAAAACCCGCTCCATCCGTACACGGTTTCGCTTATGTCCGCTATTCCCATACCTGACCCCACGAAAAAGAGCAAGCGGATAATTCTTCAGGGAGATGTTCCCAGCCCAATCAATCCGCCAAGTGGCTGTCGTTTCCACCCACGTTGCCCTATTGCGAAGGAAGTCTGTGCAAAGGAAGAACCACCACTGCAAGACCTTGGAAATGGGCATAAAGTAGCCTGCTTCTTCCCGGGTGAAATGAAGAGATAGAAGGATAAAAGCAAGAATCTCTCAAGCGATTAAAGACTCCCGCCGTTGCTGTTGACTATAACGTCAACCCCGGCGGGGTTTTTTTGAAGTACCTTTAGCAAGTTTCTTAGTTCTCCCCTATCAAAAAGCTTTAAATGAATTTTCATTCTGAATTTTCCGAATAGCTTTTTAACAGCCGGTGTTACAGGTTCAAGGATCTCTGAGCCTTTTACAGTATTCACGAGCTTTTCGTACAGTTCTTTGGCTGCATTCTGGCATTGGATTTCTTTTTCTGCTTCAACAATGATTTCAACGAAGATACTGAAAGGCGGATATTTCAGGAGTTTCCTTATCTCGATTTCCGTTTCGAAAAATCCTTTGTAGTCATTCTCAAGGGCTGTTTTCATGACTCTGTGCTCAGGTTCGAAAGTCTGTATGATTGCCCTACCGTGCACACCCCTGCCGGATCTCCCGGAAATTTGGGAAATTAGCTGGAAAGCATTTTCTGCTGAATCGTAGTTCGGAAGGTTTATTATCCTGTCAGCATCGATTACAACCACTAACCCTATGCTTGGAAAATCAAGCCCTTTTGCAATCATCTTCGTGCCCACAACGATTTTTGCCTCTTTGCTTTCGATCTTTCTCAAGGCCTTTTCATATTGATTTGGGTTGGAAATCGTCTCGCGATCCATTCTCATGATAGAGAGATCGGGGAACCTTTTTTGTAACTCATGCTCAACCCTTTCTGTTCCAAATCCTCTGGCCGAAAGAGCTTTCGACCCGCAGCGTTCGCATTTTGTGGGTGGTGGGATTGTATAGCCGCAATAGTGGCATTTCAATATGCCATCGTGTTTATGATACGTAAGCGAAATATCGCAATTTGGACACTTGAGAATGTTCCCGCAATTTGCGCACACTACATAGTTTGAAAAACCCTTTCTGTGGACAAAGACAAAAACCTGATGTCCGAGCTTTACGGTTTTTTCAATTTCCTCAAAGGTTTTTCTTGGAATTATATAATCTTTGTTGTTCCTGAGATCGCGTATTTCCAGCTCAGGCAGTTGTCCCACTGGCCTGTTGACAAGGCTATGCAGCTTGAATTCACCAGATTTTGCCCTGAAATAACGTTCAACCCTTGGAGTTGCCGAACCCAGAATAACCGGAATTCCATACAGCTTTCCTTTTTTAATCGCTACTTCTACAGCATCGTAATGCGGAGGCGTTTGCTGATAAAAGCTGCTGTCGTGCTCTTCATCCACAATGATCAAACCGGTATTTTGAATTGGAATCCAGAGAGCACTCCTTGTCCCCACGAGAATATCTATCTCGCCATTAACAGCATCAAGCCATATTCTCTGCCTTTTTGCCGGGGACATGTAGCTGTGGTACACCCTGACTTCCCTACCGGGGAAAGCTCCTCTTATCCGCGCCATAAGCTGAGGGGTCAGCGAAACCTCTGGAACCATGTAAATAACGGATTTTCCCCTGTTGAGCACCCTTTCCATAATCTTGAAATAGACTTCTGTCTTTCCGCTGCCTGTAAGACCAAATATATAATGTACACCGCTGAAATCCTTAACAATGGCTTCTCGTACACGTTCCTGTTCAGCAGTCAACTTTTCAATTGCTTCAATGGTCCAGCGGTCTGTTTCATCTTCTTCCACTTCCTCAAGCGTCAGTATTTCTTTGCGCAACAGCGTATCTATCGGTGAGCGGCTTTTCAATGAAAGCGCATTCATGAGCTCCTGAGGCGTTGCCTTTTCCACAGAAAGCAGATAATCGATCACTTTTTTCTGGCTTTTCGTGAGCTTCAAACTCTCAAGGGTTTTGATACTCAAAGGCAACTTCAGCAGTTTTATTCTTCTCTTAGAAGGCAGCTTTTTCTCATAGCTGTGCAGGATCTTCAGCTTTCTCTGGGATTTAAGTTTCTGAAACTGCTCTTTTCCCAGGAGCTTCAGAGCCTCGCTCATTTTCAATGGAGTGGAAAAAGGGAGTTCGGGACTGATGGGGATTACATGGCTGTTACTTTTAAGGAGCTTGCCAGGAGGGAAAAACAGGTCGAAAACTTTTCCAATAGACGCTAAATAATTTTCCACGGTCCAATTTATCAAGGCAACATCTTCAGGCGAAAGATAAACCTGATTTTCAAGGGGTTTGGAAATAGGCTTTGTTTTAAATTGGGGTTTTGAGCCTATCCCGGCAATATAACCTATAACGTTCCTACCTGCAAAATTTACGGCAACCCGCTGTCCAACAGCGAGCTCATCATCAAAATGATAGCTAAAGGTCGAGCGCAATGGGGAACCAGAAATCGCTACTTCATAGTAATGAATTTTATCAGCCCCTTTTATATATCACGTGTCTTTTATATTCAAAATCAGGAAGACTACCCTTTTGAAAAAGACTGTACACCGCCGCACTTCTAAGATCCCTTTGGAACTGCCCTTTGAACACGTCAACAGTTACCCCTTCGTATGAAACAATTCGGGAGAGGTTCTTTCCTTGCGTGGGGGCGGTAATAAGGGGCAAGATGAGCTTTTTTTTGATAGAGGCAAGATACGCTCTGCCCTTCTCGTCGAACCCCAGCACCCTTATGTATTGCGGTCCATAATCCCAGGAGTTTTTCACAACCTCATGGGTCAATTTGAAGAGCAAGTTCATCACGAGACGCTTTATTCGTGTGAACGTAAAGCGCTTGGTTTTGACGCATTCGAGAAAAGCCTGAATCTCGCCGGTGTTCTCAGCGCATCTTTCAAACCGCCTATCAAGCCCTTCAACAAAGCCGTAATACTGTGCATATTCGTCTCTGCTTGTTGTTCTTAACAGACCCATGAGAAGCTTGTCCATGGATTGAAGCGTTACGGCTCCTCTATTTTTTATTTCCCTTAACAGTATTTCTTTGCTGAAATCTGGAACAGTTTCTTTTAGCCTCTCTGTTTCTCCCCTTAAAACCATTTCCCTGATGGCTGTGGCACTTGAAAAACTTCCCTTGAATTCTGGATCATTATAGTCTGCCCCAAGACGCTTGATAGAATGCGCACGTATTTTGCTGCCAAGTCTTTTGATAGCCACCAGATACTCTAGCCCAAGGATGTTGTTTGAGCTACCGGCCTCCTCGATATTTGGTACCTCTCCTTCCCAATTCATGGTTAGATAATCCCTGAGTGCGTACTTTCTCGCATTTGGGAAGGAAACGCCACTTTTAAGATGAACCTTTAGCCGGTTGAGGTACAATTCGGGTTCTTCAACTACAATCCGGGCCAAATTGTAAAGAAATTGAAGGTTATCACTTTCACTTCCAAAAACAACCTCGTTAACTCCAAGCAGGCTAAGGATCCAAATAGACCCCAAAGCAAACCCTCCAGCGTCTTGCACCGAATAAACCAACGGCAACTGGACAACAAGATCTATCCCTGCGTTAAGTGCCATTTCTGTTCTTGCGTATTTGTCAATTATCGCCGGTTCCCCGCGCTGGACGAAGTCGCCGCTCATCACGGCGACAGTTACCTCGGGGTTTGTGAGCTTTTTCGCCTTCTGGAGGTGATAAAGATGGCCGTTGTGGAACGGATTGTACTCCACGACAAGGCCAAGTACGCTCATCGTACCACCCTGTTATTGCTCATTGTTTTCCAAAGGCCTGTTGAAATCATCTACCTTTACCACTTTCGAGCCTTTGTATTCGCCTTCGGAAAATAGAGCATAAGAGATGATTATAACCAGGTCTCCAGGCTCTGCAAGCCTTGCTGCGGCACCGTTGAGGCCTATTGTGCCGCTCCCTCTTTCACCTTTGATAACATATGTCTCAAAGCGCTCCCCATTGTTTATATTAACCACCTGCACCAGCTCGTTTTCCAGAAGATCTGCCTTTTCCATGAGTTCCTCATCTATGGTGATGCTTCCCTCGTAATTAAGGTTCTTCTCTGTTACCTTTGCCCTGTGTATTTTTGATTTTTGCATCATCCTGAGCATTCAATCACCTCCGTAATATGTTAAAACGCCCTTCTTTCAGAAAAGAAACGAATATTCAACGTTTTCATGTAGATACGCATCAACTATTTTACCTCATAAAAGGCGTGGTAACATTATATAAAGGGGGAATAACATGAAACGTCAATTCCAGAGAGTCTCTGAACTGATGTGGTGGATACGGGAATTCTCAAAGCTCCACCTTAGCGGTGAGATCGAAGTTATTGGCGAAGTGCGGAATGCGAGGATAAACAAAAGGGGCGTGCTTGATCTGGAGCTTGTTGAAAGTTCAAAGGCAAAATCCGGCAGTTACACATACAGGCTGAACTGCCAGCTTGCCAACCCCAAATCTTTGCTGAAAAGCCTTAAAATACAAAGCCCACAGGAGCTCGAAGGCCTTGAATACATCCTCACAGGAAGTCTGAATTTCAGGGTTACCCAGAACAGATACGTCCTGGAAGCTTACCAGATGCAGCCTTATGGAAAAGGAAGCATCGAAAAGCGCCGGAACGCCATATTAAAAGAGCTGGAAAATGCCGGATTATACCCTGTGAAGAAACTCGCTTCCCTCTTTGAATTGAAAGAACCCATCACGAAAATCGCCATCATAGCGTCGCCTGGAACAAGGGGTCTTACGGATTTTCTTGTAGGTCTCATGCACTCCCCGCTTTTACCTGAATTCGATTTTTATCCCGCCGCCATGGAGGGCGCTTCAGCGGCTAAGGGAATCTGCAAAGCCATAGAAAGTGCGCAGGAAACAGGCACCCAGCTCATAGTGATCCTCCGCGGCGGGGGCGCACAAGGGAGCCTGCTGTATTTTGAGGATGAAAAGCTGGCGAGAATGGTTTGCCTGTCAAAAATACCCGTGATTTCTGCAATTGGCCACACTGAAGATAAAACCCTTCTGGATTACGTAGCCCACAGGGCAGTTGAAACCCCCACCACCGCAGGCAGGGAAATTGCAGAAACAAACCTCAGGTATCTTGAAAATCACGAAAGAAGCGTAGAAGTTTTCTTCAAGACCTTCACTGAAATCATTGAACAGGGCAATATCGCCCTGAACCGCAGTATAAAACTGCTCACCGCCCATAAAGTGGAACGCTATCTCTCAAGTTACAAAAGGGAAGCGGAACTCCAGACCAAAAGGCTGCTAAGTTCAATTTCAGCATACAGCAAGAAGAGCGAAGAGGTACTAAAGAGAGACTTCAAAGAACTCTCTTCGAAGCTCTCCCGGATCCTCCGGGAAAAGCGCTCTTCAGTAGCTGCGAGGGCCGAGGACATCTTTACAAAGGGCAAAAGGCTGGAGAAAAATTTGAGGTTATATGAATCAATGATTCTCAGTGCCTCGCCACCTATTTCAGCTCTTCTGGATGCCAAAAGCGAAAAACTCAAA
>QNAR01000052.1 GCA_003643975.1 Thermotogae bacterium
AGGCCCGTTCTCAAGCTGAAGAGGAAGGCGTGCAGATAAAGCTTTATGAAATCATCTTTGATCTCATCGATGATCTTAAAAAAGCTCTTGAAGGGCTCTTAGAACCTGAGGAAGTTGATGAAGTCGTTGGGCACGGTGAAGTCAAGCAGGTGTTCAAAATTAAGAAGCTTGGCAACATAGCAGGAGTACAGCTTCATGATGGTTATGTTACAAAGGAAGGTCTTGTAAGAGTTTACAGGAGAAACGAGGAAATCTTTGATGGAAAAATAGAATCTTTGAAGCACTATAAAGAAGAGGTCAACAAAGTAGATGCCCCAAAAGAATGCGGAATTAAACTATTAGAATTTGACGGTATTCAGGAGGGCGACAAACTTGAGTTCCATGTCAAAAAACAGGTCAAAAGAACATTAGAATTCAACAAAGAGGAGAACTAAGAGTTCTCCTCTTTGTTTTCCTCATTTTCTTCTTCCGCTTTTAATTTAGCCTGAAGCTTTTCAAAGAGAATAAATCTTATATACATAATGGCTACAATCGCCACAATGGTAAATATTAGAAAAAGCCATTTTCCAGAAAACAAAAGCCCTACCATTAGAAAAACAAGGAGAAATACCAGCAATATGTATATCAAATCGAAGAAAACAATAAATCTTTTCATTTTTCAACCGCCTTTCACAGTAACATCCAAAAGTAGATGAAGATTATAGCCAGAAAAGGCCGCCAGAGAGAGAAAAAGGATGTCCTTTAACGAATCGTTTTTCATGGAAAAAGCAGCGCCAAAAACGATGCCACTGTAAATAAGACCAGCCCAGATGCTGTGTAGAAAACCCCTGTGCTTGAATAGTCTCAATGTTTTTGAAGTGGCTATACCTGCAAGGACAGCGATAAAGAACAACATTGGAATCGAAATGAATTGGAAACGCACTATTTCAGTCAACGCAGTAGCTGCATATTTCAAAAGAATCCCGATGAAAAGCCCGGAAGCCACAACGATTACTATGAGAATCTCTGCTATTCTTCTTGCAAGAGATTCACCTGCATCTATATCGGGTAAGTCGCTTCCAAGAACGTACAAAAAAAAGCCAAGTGTAATCACAGCAGGGTCAATTTCCTGAGAAAAACTCCACAAACTGGCCACTAAATAGAAAATCAGAATATATAAGGGGTAAGTGTAAATACCAGCTGCAATGTGCACTTTGAAATTGGGCATTATACTTCCCTCCTGAAAAAGTAGCCAAGAGCCGAGATTCCCACATATAATCTGAGATCTTTGAATTCTGCATAACCTGGAGCAGCTTTTTCAAGAATTTTCTGACTACCTTCATCAAAAGAAACAAGGTGGAGCCTGGAAAATCTTCTGTAAATGCTTGTCAGCGATTCATCGGCATCAAACCCCACGGTGGCTACAACACCACGTATGAAAAGGTATTCGAGAGTCTCTGCTGAAAAAAGTCTAACATCCTTCAAAAAAGCTATCTCGTTTGAAAGACTGAAGAGTTGAGTTCCTTCATGTTCCTCATAAAAGCGATAGCGGCTAAAATTTTTTTCGTCAAATATGTATATCCTGCCAGTATAAGAAATGAGATCTGAGACTTTGAAAGCTCTAAACACTTTTTTAGATGGTGGATATTGGACTTTTATAAATGGCTTAATCATCATTCAACACTTCTCCAAAAGGTAATTTTTTGATGGAATTCATCATTGCTTCAATGGTTCTTTCTATACTTCTGCTGTACATATCGTAGAAGGGATTTAATTTTTGGTAAACACCTAAAGAGTCAACCAGGTCAACTTCATAAACGCTTGTGGCAACCCCTGAAAAGTTCATGTCGGGTGAAATATTGGAAGGTCGCAGGAATTTGTGCTTTTTCACAACCAAATTTCTGAACAACCTGGAAAGCTCAATGACAATTGACAGATCAACACTGTAATTCAACCTTGGACGCCCGGTTACGATCTTCACAATGTCCTCTGTTGGATAAATGAACACTTCTCCTTTTCTGAGCTTTAACCATTTCCGGTAATATTTGCAGTAAAAATCGAAGAGTTCATCTCCCATTTTTTCCGCTATTCTGTAAAATCCCTTTCCAGAAAGGCTGGCTTTCAGCATTTCTCTTTTAAGCAATCGCTCATTACCTCCGAATACAACAAAGTGAATCCTCAAAGGAGACTGAAGAATAACACGGGAAAGAGAAATTTCTGCTTCGGGAAACAAATGGCTGTAAAATTCCCTGAGGAGATCTGTCGCTTTTGAGGGTTGGTATCTATAAATAGCACTCATACGTTTCAATGGATTTTCAGAAGATAATCCGAGAAAACCCCGACCTTCTTCATCTATGAAAAGTGATAGAGCTGGAGCTCGATCATTGGATTCAGTTACAACCGAAACAATAAAGTGCCCAAATTCCGTTCCAAGAACGGCTTTTCTGTTTTTTAGTTCTAAGGCTTCTGAAATGAAAAGGTTTTGGCAGTGAGAATAAAACTCACCAAATGGAGCACTTAGTGAATTGGGCCCTCGAAAAATCATCTGAGAACCACCACCGAATATTTCCCGTATATTCTTTTCGCATCTTCGAGAAACCCGGGATTGTAATGCTTTGAAAGCACAAAAATAACTTTTCTCATAACGTGAGGGAGATCTGTAAAACCATCTGTGAAGACTATTAAACCTTCAGGTCTTAACTTATCCTGGGCATAATCAACAGCAGGCTGCAAATTCGTTTCGCCCTTTCCAATAAGTTTAAGGTTTTTCCACATGCCTCTCCCATATTTTGTTACAGATTGAACTGTTTCATCCACCTGTATCAACCAGATTTTCGAATCTGTTAGGCGCGTCAGTGTATCTATCTCGCTGAAAAAGGCATTGAACTCTTCATCGACAATGCTACCGCTGGTATCTACCACTATGGCGAGCTTTGCGGCGAAATCACTTCGCCAGCCCGGTTGATCTTCATATCTCCTGTTTGGCCAAAGGGGTGTTCGATATCTTCCAATATACTGCGCAGAACCAAAGAAACTTCTAATAACTGTTCTCCAATCCAGCAGCGGTTTGTTTATGAAAAGGGAGAGCGAAGCCTCTATTTCCTTTGGCGCACCCTCTTTTGCCTTTTCATAGGTTTCAGATACAATGCTTTTCAGCAATTCCTCAACGAATTCGCGAGGAAGTTCAAAATCTCCGAAGTTTTCATGCGAATCCGCTTTTTCCAGATTTTCCTCCAGCAATTCCAGGTCAACGGTCTTGTTGTTTTTCATAAACTCAACTGCCCAATGAAAATAAAATTCAGCAGTTTCTCCGGGCATCGAAGCAGGTGGGGCGACAAAAAAACGTTCATTATCAGTCCCGCAACCTTCCATGAGCAGTTGGTCCATGGGAAGGCTGAAGGCATCTAAAGCGGGTATGTACTGATTTACTGCTGCGTCCATCGATAGATCCCACAGGGCCTTATATCTGCTGTTTTTTATCGGTATCAAAAGGTGGCCATTTATTATGTGGAAGCACTCATGCTCCAACAGAGCCTGCACCAGCCCTAAAGGTTTAGTCGAAAGGATTTCCGGGTTGTAGTATAGTTGAAGGCTTCCATTATTAGAAATTCTAAGACTAAAGGTTCGTATTTTAAAAGATGGAAGACGCTCAATATGCATGAAAAGATAGTTATAAAAGGGGCTTTTCTTGGCGAGCTCCACAACAGCTTTCTCTACTATGGAAACCTTCGGCATGTTATTCCCTCTTTTCGAGGTAATCAAGTATGTCTCCATCGACAGCCAGCTCTTCGAGGAGTTTTTCATAAAAAGCTCTTTTTAAACCCTTCTCGCTTTCAAGCACATAGGCTATGTGCCTGATTATTGAGAAAAAGGAGTCCTTAGGAAGGCAATTTTTCAGTTTGAGTAAATTATCAGAAACTATTCCAATTTTTTCATAATAATCTTTTAACTCAAGGTCGGTCAACTCCGTAAGATACTTGGTTACCCTTGAAATGAGTGCATTGACCGCTGTTATATCAAAACTCTTTACCCGCTGTTGAAGGCTTTCTGAAAGTTCCAGAAGCAATTCCGAAGGCTGGGGGATGTTTGCAATACCTTTCGTTTTATTCACAAAGGTTCTTGCAGCTTCTGGTCCTACAATTCCAGCGGCGAGGATGTATCCATATTTTTCAAAGTTCTTTTTGTCGAGGTTTCTAAGAACTTTACCGAGCTTGAACCAGCTTCTGGGACTTGGGCGCAAGTCGAGCCTCATCGAAACCATTCTGTCTTTTGTCAAGAGTTCAGGATATTCCGCAATAAAATCGCTCACTTCTCCTGGTACTCCCACAGATTTGGACCATTCTATCCATTCCAGGGGATCAGGAGTTATTTCCAAATGGAAAAACCGGGACATGAAAGCCGGATCCGTTATTAGTTCTACCTGATCATATTCCTCATCAGGGGGATTAGCAGCAGCCATTATCCACACATCATTCGGAAGGACATGGTTGTGAATTCTCTTGTCTATTAAAAGTTGCATTATTGCATTTCTAATAGAACGATGCGCTCTGTTTATTTCATCGATCAAGATTATTGCTTTGCCATCTTCTGGCCACCAATCAGGTTTCAAAAAAACAGTCTTTCCCTCATCCCTTGCGGGCATTCCAATGAGATCTCCCGGTTCCATTTGGGAAATAACGAGGATAATCAGCTTTCTTCCAGTTTCAGTGGCCAACTCTTTGGCCAAGTCTGTTTTCCCAACACCAAAGTGTCCCCATACAAGCGGTATTTCACCTGATTCCATTATTACTCTACTTAAATATTTCACATCTTTAACTCGCATTGTATCCCTCCAAAATTCGCTTTCAACCATCATTATAGCACAGCAATTTATATCCGAGCCACAAGTTCCCTGCCCATAACATTATGGGTACAAAAGCACCGAAAAGCAGCCGCGTAAGCAAATTTCCCGGGACTCTCATGAACAATAACATGACATCGATTTTTCCCAGAATTAAGAGAGCCGCGGGCAAAGCTGTGAATATAGGTAATAGGCTACTCACCAAAAATGAGAGTATAGCACCCGTCAAATTCAGCGCTTTGAAAACGTTCTTGCTTTCCCCTGTACCGAACTTTCGCTCCAGTATTCCACCGAAGACCGTGAGTGCAAAAATAGTTGGTATCATAAAGAGTTGAAAAAGAAACATAAACTGATTAATGTTTGGAATCTCGCTTTGAATATATATACCAAGCACAAAGCTTATCAATCCAAAAAGCCCCCAGATGATTAGAACTTTGGAAAAGGCAAAACTGAACGAAGTAGCAGGAAATACCTTTTTGAAATCATTCATTCTTCGTTCAAAGGCAAAGAGAGCAGTAGAAGCCACAGTGGTGTAATTTGACAGAAGAAAAACGAAAAGGCCTAATAACTGTACTATCCCTGTTCCTTTAACAAGCAATGGATTTGCCAGAATGATCACGGGCAAAAAAAGAGCTGGATAAAGAAAGGCAAATATGAGTTTGGGTTCTCTGAAAATCAATAGTGTATCCTTTTTCAAGAGAGACAAAAATGGTGGAAGATAATGAACTTTTCCAGATATGTTCTTTGTCTTTCTGGAGGTCGACCAGAGTTTATTTAGTATTACGGAGTAATACTTTCTACCAATCAATTCAACAACACCACCAAGTGAGATAACAAGCACTAAAAAATACAGGGTTTCTTTCGCCCCGCTTGTAATTGCCTTGACAAACAAAGTCCAAGGAAGGAATTTCGACGTGGCAACACCACTAAAAGCTAAGAGTCTATCTGCAATTTCAAGAGGCGAGGCGCTTTCCAAAGTGGAGAAATCCATTATTCGGAGCGTAAAAACAAAAACAACAAGGGTTACAGCGGTCATTATTGCGGATATGTATTTCATCATCTTTCCGCTGGTGAAAAAAACTATAACTGTTGAAATCAAGATGTTCACGTAAAATATTTCAACAATGAAAAGAAAGAGCAATAACGAAACTCTCAAAAAATCCCAGTCTTTGTAACCGAGTCCATAAAGTGCCCCAAGAAAGAAAGGTGAAAAGAGAATCAATGGAAGGCTTGCAGAGGAGAGTATCTCAAAAAGCTGAGCCCTGAAGATGTTCGAACGTTTTATTGGAATATGCCAGAGGGTTTCGAGCTTGTCTGCAAAAAAAAGATTCGAAACTGTGATTGGAATATCGCTTCCTAGCATTATCACAAATATTATCGAAGAAAAAAACGATATTATCACCTCTGAAAGGTCCACATCTGTCAATGGCTTTAATTTTTGAGACAGTTCTGATATTTTTTCAAAGTTAGGGATGAAATAGATTTTAAGGTAGAATAGCAATGGAAAGAGAATAAGGAACAATATACCTGTAACCATAAACATGAGGATGAGTCCCTTTGTCTTGTATCTCATAATACTGTGGAGCTGTTCCCTTATTCTCCATTTGATCAACAATATAAATTCCATGATATTAATTTTAGGACAGGAGTTTATCATGCAGTTCTTCTTTTTTGTTATTATTGCTTTAATTATTGTTATGTTCATTGTCGAAAGCCCACGGGTAAAAAATTCCCGGGAAAAAAGCAATGGGCAAAAAACAAAAGTAAATGTAGGAGATATAAGGTTTACCTCTCATGCCCTGCAGCGTCTTAATGAACGTGGAATTGATGTAGAAGAGATTGAACGCATGATTTTAGACCCGTCTTCTAAAGCCGCTATTGAAGAAAATGGAAACATAAGACTGGAAAAAAATGGAATTGTAGTCATCTTCAGAAAGGAACTGATGGGAATACTTGTGATTACCATATTTTCAGACAACAAATAAAAAGGGAGGGGCTTTCCCTCCCTTTACTTTTATTTTAATCAGTATTCAGGCATCGGTGGTGTTGCGGGTTCTTTCTTTTCTTCGGGTTTTTCAACAATTGCTGCTTCTGTTGTGAGCAGGATGCCCGCGATAGAAGCTGCGTTCTGCAAAGCGCTTCTTGTAACTTTGACAGGATCGACAATACCAGCTTCGAACATGTTTACAAACTTGTCGTTGAGTGCATCATATCCCTTGACAGCATCATCGAGCTCCAGCACTTTATGAACGATAACCGCACCATCGAGGCCAGCATTGGAAGCTATCTGTCTCATAGGCATGTCAAGGGACTTATAAACGATTTGCACACCGATTTTCATGTCGGCGTCTTCAGTTTCATTGAGAAGTTTTTCAACGGCTTTTTTTGCCCTGACAAGTGCCACTCCGCCGCCAGCGACGATTCCCTCTTCAACAGCAGCTCTTGTTGCGCTGAGAGCGTCTTCGATTCTGTGCTTCTTTTCTTTGAGTTCGGTTTCGGTAGCAGCACCGACCTTGATTACTGCCACGCCACCAGATAGCTTAGCGAGCCTTTCCTGAAGTGTTTCTTTTTCGTAGTCAGAAGTTGTCTGTTCAATCTGAGCCTTGATCTGGCCAATTCTCTGCTTAATCTTTTCAGGATCGCCCTTTCCATCAACGATGATAGTGTCGTCCTTTTTGACCTTCACCATGCCAGCTGTTCCCAGATCTTCCAATGAGACGTTTTCAAGGGTCAGGCCAACCTCTTCGCTGATAACTGTTCCACCAGTTAGAATGGCGATATCCTGAAGCATTGCCTTTCTCCTGTCACCAAAACCAGGAGCTTTTATAGCTATTGATTCAAGAGTACCCCTGAGTTTGTTGAGGACTAATGTGGAAAGAGCTTCACCTTCAACGTCTTCAGCTATGATGACAAGAGGCTTCCCGGCCTGTGCAACTTTTTCCAATATGGAAACAATGGGTTTCACAGCGGAGAGTTTCTTGTCGGTGATGAGGATATAAGGTTCTTTGATGACTGCTTCCATTTTTTCCGGGTCTGTAACAAAGTATGGGGAGATGTAGCCTCTGTCGAACTGCATACCTTCGACGAATTCCACATAGGTTTCCAGTGTCTTCGAGTCTTCGACAGTTATAACGCCATCTTCTCCAACTTTGTCCATTGCCTCGGCGATGAGTTCCCCGATAGAGGGATCGTTTGCTGAAATAGCGGCAACGTGTGCAATGTCCTCACGGGTGGAGAGTTTCTTTGACATTGAGCGTATTTCTTCAACGGCTTTTTCAACAGCTTTTTCAATTCCTCTTTTGATAAGAATGGGATTAGCACCGGCTGTAACATTTTTAAGGCCTTCTTTTATCATGGCCTGAGCCAAAACGGTGGCTGTTGTCGTACCATCACCGGCAATGTCGTTAGTCTTAGAAGCGACTTCTTTTACCAGCTGAGCACCGAGGTTTTCAAATTTATCCTCCAGTTCTATCTCCTTGGCAATAGAAACTCCATCATTGGTTATTGTGGGAGAGCCCCAGCTCTTTTCAAGTACTACATTTCTCCCTTTGGGACCAAGTGTGATTTTAACGGCGTTTGCAACAGCGTCTACTCCTTTTTCAAGAGCTGTCCTTGCTTCTTCACTGAACCTTATAATTTTAGGCATTCAGACTACCCCCTTTCAGTCTTCGATTTTCGCTAGAATGTCGTCCTGGTCAATGACGATATAATCCTCGTCGTCGATCTTTATTTCCGTTCCAGCGTACTTTGAGAATATTACTTTGTCACCGGCTTTGATGTCAAGGTCTTCAACATCTTTACCGACTTCAATGACTTCAGCCTTCATGGGTTTCTCTTTAGCAGTGTCTGGAAGGACAATGCCTCCCTCAGTCTTTCTTTCCTCTTTGATGGGTTTAATGAGCAACCTTGAACCTAATGGAATAACCTTCATACAACGACCTCCTTTCATTTTTCAGAAGAAATATTAGCACTCTAAGTGTTAGTTTGCTAACAAAATAATAAAACAAAAAACGGACATCTTCAATTCCGAAAATAACACATATTATGTGTTTACTTGGTATTACACCGGAATATTTGTGGTTATAGTGAAAAAACTTTGTTTTTTATATCAATTTGTTAGTTACTCATGCCTTTTCCAATTTGAGCATGTTTGTAGAATGCG
>QNAR01000053.1 GCA_003643975.1 Thermotogae bacterium
ATGTGAGAATGAGCGTCAACAAATCCGGGGAAGATATATTTGCCGGTGGCATCAATAACCTCAACATTTTCAGCATGGATATTCTCTGCGACTTGCTGAATTTTCCCATTCCGGATCAAAATGTCTCCTTTAAAGGGGGCTCCAGTTATAGGATAAACAGTACCTGCTTTCAACAATAGATCCATAATATTCCCTCCGTTTGCTTTGGTATGCTAACTATCTTGATTTTACCAGAAAGAAGAATGAACTCAATGAGCTTTTAGAAATAATTTTGAAACTGTTACGAGAAGCAATATACCCAAGACAGCAAAAACAACATTCACAAAGAAAAATTCATTTTTGCTCAGTTCAATTATTCCCATTGCCCCACGTATAAGCCTGACCGTATAGGTAACAGGCAAAAACATTGAAAGCTTTTTCATGAATTCTGGAAGGAAAGCTATGGGGAAATAGACTCCTGAGGCAAAAGTCATCACTATAAAAAGCACACTTCCGGCACTTTGGGCACTTTGGGGTTCCTTGAAGATCAGAACAAGAAGCAGTCCCAGAGCCATCATTCCCATAGTGGAACAAATTACGACAATAAGGAGGGGAACAAATTCAGGTACTATCTTCGAAGCGAACAGCAGCTTATTCACTAACATTATGATAAAGACTGAAAATACACTTACGATAAATCTTGTTAGTGTACTCCCAATGATAAATGCTATTGGACTCATGGGAGTAGCCCGAAGACGGTTCAAGATTCCTCTTTTTCTATACCTACCAAAAATTGAAATGACGGCAAACATACCCGATGAAAGGATGGATATACCTATTACACCCGACATTATGTAATCAGATTCTGTGGTGATAAAAGATCCCGAAGATACAGGGATTTTTTTTAGATCTATTATTTTCTTAACACCATTTAACTTACCTTCAATGGCTGAAACTATGGCACTTATTGCAGTGTTTATCTCACCTTCAAGCGCTGGGTTTCCCTCTTTTATGGTAAATTTGATTTTTTCGTCGTGAAAATACACTGCCAGTTCAATTTCGTTGTTTTCCAGGGCTTTTAGCGTTCCATCAACAGAGTTATAAGTTTTTAGTTCAAAACCTTTCAAGTTTTTCATTGTACTGGCAATTGAATCATCTTGAGAGAAAAACCCCACTCTGAGGGCAGAGGCGCTTTCCTGGCCACCAAATAGAAATCCAAACATCACAAGAAATAAAATTGGAAAGCCAAGGCTAAAGAAAAACTCCAATTTATTCCTGAACGATTCTTTGAAAAACGCTGCGAAAATTACAAGGGTCTGCTTTATTTTATTCATATGCCATCACCTTTTTGAAATTAAAGCTGAAAATGATAGTTGCACCAGTGGCCCAGAGTATAGGTACAAGAAGCAACATATAATTTGACATGTCACTAAATTTGTATCCGAGAACACGTCGCATGAGCTCCACCAGATAAGTTGTTGGAATTGTGTGAATAATCACCTTCATAGCTGGAGGGGCATTTGTTATCGGGAAGTACAGACCGCCTAAAAACATCATAGTTTGAAAGAGAATCTGACTTATTGCAACAACAGCAGAAGCTTTTTTTACGAGCGAAGCTATCATAAGACCAAAGGGTAGCATTGTAACCAAAGAAAAGAAAAAAGCCCCGATGAATTTCAACGAAAGTATTTTATTGTCAACTGGATAAAAACTCAACGCAACGATGTAAAGCAAAACTACCCCAAGAATATTCATGCTTACTGCTTTCAGAATGTTTGCTATCAGGTACTGCAACGGTGAAATAGGGGTGCTATATAGCTTTCTGTTTAGCCCTGAATCCCTTGAGAAAGTCAAAGTGTAAGGGCTATCCATAAGAGTTACTATCAAAACAGTCATGAGGAGAACACCCGGGAACAAAAAAGTAACATAACTGAATTCTTCGGCCTTCTCTGTTGTAAGGGAATTCTTAACGATTTCCACTGATGAGTAATCCGGATTTTTCCTTTTGGCAATTTCTAAATCTACCTGGTTAAAGACACTACTCATAATATCTGCGGCAATTTCAGAGCTTTGATTTCCTGGTATGTAGAACATCTCCAATTCCGATTTGATAACTGAAGTTTTCAACAATGTAGCTGCTGCAAGTTTTGAACTAGTCCCTTTTGGTATTCTCATTACCAACTCTATTGATCCCTTTTTCAGAGCATCTTTTGCTTCCTCAATCGTGGGGAATTCTCTGATTACAAAAGGTCCTTCTTCGCCAGATGTTGATTTAAGTACTTCATCGATTATCACACCAAGCCCTGTGAGTTTTTCCTCCCTGACAACACCTATCTTAAAATTTATCCCGGCTTCTGAATCAAGGTTTCCAAAAATAGAGCTGAGAATGAAAAAGAGAATGATAGGAAAAAGAAGAGACCAAAAAAAAGATTCAAATTCTCGCAAATCACTTCTTAAGAATGCTTTCCACAAGGTTAGGATACGCTTCAAAAGAACACCCCCTAATCTCTGAGAGAGTGCCCGGTGAGTTTGAGAAACACATCCTCAAGATTTGGCTTTCTTATCACTATATTTTCTACTTTGCTGTTAAGGTTACCCAGGAGGTTAAAGATTTTCTCAAGAGAGGTTTCAATGTCAAGTGTAGGGCAAATGAATTTGCCGTCATCAGATAATTTCAGTCCAGGAAAATGCTCACGGAGTTTGTTGAAAATAGTTTCGTCACCATAAGAGTTAGGCAACCGAAATTCGATAAATTGATTTTCTTTGACAGTTTTTATGAGGTCATCAAGTGTTCCGGAAGCGACGATTTTTCCGTGGTCAATAATGACAATTCTATCAGCAAGTTGCTCAGCTTCTTCCATATAGTGTGTGGTGAGGACTATGGTCTTTTTTCTCGCCTTGAGCTTGAGAATCGTATCCCAGAGAAGCCTCCTTGCCTGAGGGTCAAGCCCGGTTGTAGGTTCATCAAGAAAAAGAATCCTTGGGTCGTTTACCAATGCCACTGCAAGAGCAAGACGCTGTTTCTGACCACCAGATAAATTTTTCACAAGCGTTCTTGATTTTTCATTGAGTTCTACGAGTTGTATTAAGTCCTCCGGGCTCAAAGATTTTGTGTACAACCCGCCAAAAAGCTTGATGGTTTCTTTGACCGTTAGATAATCCATAAAAGAACTGGTTTGAAGCTGAACACCTATAACATCTTTTATTTCTTTTCCAACTTTGTGGACTTCTGATTCAAAATAAAATATATTGCCAGAGTCGGGTTTTCTAAGTCCTTCAAGAATTTCCACGGTTGTGGTTTTTCCAGCGCCATTTGGTCCCAATATAGCAAGGCATTCTCCTATTTTCACGTTAAACGAAATACCATCAACGGCTTTGACAGTCCCATAGTGTTTTACAAGCTGCTTTACTTCAATAGCTGTAGGCATCCATACACTCCTTTGAAGAAAAAAGATTTAACCATTGGGTTCAAATGTCTTTTGAATTGTTTTGGAAATGGCAAGCAATTCTTTGATGAGCTTTTTGGGTGATATAATAACAGGGTTCGCTTTTTTGTTTTCAAGAAGCCATTTAATAACATCAAGAGCCGTTTCATATACGAGGAGCATGTGTTCAGAACCGAATTTAACTCTGGCTATCTTCACTTCAGAGGGAAAAGATTTCTCAATATCAAAAGCAGGAATCTCTGTATGATTCTTGTCTATTGTTTTTAGGAGTTTTAGTTCTTTGAGATTCACCTCAAGAATTTTCTTGGAGTTTTCAAAGCGACCTATAAAACTTTCGCGTGAAGCGCTGTAATAATAAGGAATGAATATGCCGGAACCATCAGCTAATTTAATAAATAGCTTCTCCCGGCGGGTTATTGCACCTTCTATAACAGAAACTACGGGGTTTTTCCTAAGACCACCTGATCTCGGGCCGAACAACAGCGGAAATTCGAAAGGCTCGGCGTAATAATAACCTCCGTATTTCCTCGAATATTTAAGAGGTGCGCGAAAAACCCTGCGAAGATATTCTATTTCTCTTTCAGCCTGTCTTGTGGATATCCTAAAAGCAAGCGCCATTTCCCTCAGAGAGGGGTACTCACCTCTCACCAACTTCTCATGCAACCAAATGAGCCTTGTTCTATCCGTTTTAATCCCCCCTTGTATGCGCCATTGTAACACATGTTTTAATGTCTGCAAGGGTTTTTGCAAACCATTACCACTACTTCAGCCTTTTTGATGAACTTGACAGATTTCACGGTAACGGTAGCGATATATGACCCTTCTTTTTCAGGAAGCTGCCAAATGGCTTTATTATCCCATTTTTCAACTATATTTCCAGCTTCCACTTGCCAATCAAACTCCAGCAAATTATCTGGATATGTAGTGCATCTCAATTCTACGGTCTCACCGGGTTCGACAATGAATGGCCTGGCAACAAGAGAATTTATTTCAAAATCGATTGGAGGCAAAATCGAGTAAACCGTAGAATCACCAACAATGCCATAACCAACGTGTACACGCCTTTCCCCCGGTGTAATGGGATCTGGAGATTTATAGATTATCTCATATTGTGATGTTATTTCCTTTGCTATGGAGCTCAAAATTGTACCGAAATCCCTCACACGGGCATAAGAGATTTCTATGAACCTTCCTGGGACGTCTTTTCTCAAATTCTGAAATTCCATGGCTTTTTCCGGCCCAACCAATATAAATGTAATTCTATTTTTCAAAAGAAATTCTCTTACTTCATCAACAGAGTATTTTGAGAAATCCGTACTATCTCCTTTGTAATGGGGAGCGGCATCTGTTATGACAATCGCTATTTTCTGGGCATTTTTCCTGAAAGTGAGATCAGAAATTCCCATAATCGCGTCAAGAGAAGCCTCGGGCACATCTCCTCCACCGGTAGCGTATTGCGCTTCAAGCACCTTTTTTATTTTTATGAAATTATCTGTCAGATCATAACGACTTCTCAATTCGTCTCCAAAAGTTATCAAACCTATCCTCGCATCAAGGCCAGAGCTTTCGAGTATCTCCGTGAAGGTTATGAGATTGTTGACCATTGCTCTGATCTCATTGATCATACTCGCAGTGGTATCAAGCACAAACACTATATCCACCGGAGCATTGATTTTTCTGCTCAAAGCCATAATAGAAATATCGTTTATCTTTTTTTCGCTTTCATATACCATGATCCCGTCTTCATAAAGCGTTTGATCATAAGTGTTCAAGCTGATTTTCAAATGAATTTCCGGAAATCTGGAATGATCTATTTCAAAAATCTTCAGGGAGGTTTTGCTTTTCTCCGGGACCTTAATAGTTGTGGTGGCTTCTGAAGCTGTGAAGAGATTCTTTACCCGCAGTTCATGCAATTCTCCCGCTTTTAATGTTGGGTAGCTGCAGGGAAGAAAAAAGCTCATACTGCTCGTGAATTTGCGCATAATAAAGAGTTCATCAAAAGCCTTTTCAAAATCGTCTTTCCCGAATTTGAAGGCTTTACCACCGCTTTGTTTGGCAATTTCATAGTATCGGTCATCCGGATCCTGATGTAGAATGAACACATTTAATCGCTTTTTGGATATTTTTTCCATCAACCCCGAATAAAATGAATCATTGGTAGCGTTTTGATAGCTATCTTCATCGGTAATCAAGATAAGCACTTTCCCGGCATTTTTCCTGAAATCATAACCCGCTGCGGTGTACAGAGCTCTTATTTGGCATTCATCAGCTCCGCCAACATAAGATAAAACCTCAGAAAGACGTTTTTGAAGTTCCTCAACGGAAGTCGTAAAGTGCGAGCCCTTTGAATTGATGAATTCGTGGTTTATTGTTGTACCAAAGCCAAGAACAGCGAATCTAAGATCATAGCCGTTTTTCTCCATTTCTGCTGCAATGGATGCCACTTTTTCTTTTACTGAAGCTATCTTAACTCCCATAGTTCCTGAGTTGTCTATTACAAAAACAATGTCCAGTGGTTTTCTATCTTCAAGTGAATCCATGCTAAAACTCTTTAGCTTTGCAAGTTCTCCATTGTCATATACCTGAATTGAAGACGCTGTCGCTTCTTCACCGCTGATCTTCATATTTATCAGCGGAAATGTTGAAGTATCCACACTCAAAATATTCAACTGAGCAAAGAGCGCGGTAAAAATTAAAAGAAAAGCCAAAAGCAACGTTGCTCGCCTCATACTTTCACTCCTCTCAGCATTATCTGTCATCAAAGGAAAGGTTTTATGCTTTATACTGTTCGATAAATTCAGCTCTCTGCGAAATTCTTTGTGCTTTTCATCTTCATCTATGAGCTTAATGGAATAAAGCTTATATCTGTGTGATTGTTCATGACCCATTATGTAGATTCAAGTGCATATTTATGTGATATCCCAAACCCATAAGAAGCTGTTGCCATCATCGTCTTTGTAGGAATCTTACCTATGATTATCCCCCTCAGTCTGTATAATTATACAACTATTCTACTATTGAAAGCCTTTCATTTATAATAGATTCAAGCAGTGTAATAAAAAGGAGGGGTAAAATGCACAGAGGAATTGAGATTCACGACGGAATCTACTGGATTGGTGTCAATGACTACGAAACTAATCTCTTCGAGGGTTTATGGCCACTTCCCAAAGGGGTTTCATACAACGCATACATGATAATAGATGAAAAGGTAGCACTTGTTGACACGGTCAAAGGTAGCTATTTTTCGCAGTATCTTGATAAGGTAAAGGCATTGCTTCCGGAAGGGAAGAGTATAGATTATCTGGTGATAAACCACATGGAACCTGACCATTCAGGTGCAATAAAGGTATTGGTTGAAGCATATCCAAGAATGAAGATAGTTGGAAACAAAAAGACTATTCAATTTTTAGAGGGATTTTATGGAATTACAAAGAACACTGTTACCATTGAAGATGGAGAAGTTCTTTCCCTTGGAACCCATAAGTTGAAGTTCTACCTTACCCCAATGGTTCACTGGCCTGAAACTATGATGACTTATGACCTCGAAACGGGGACTCTTTTTTCGGGTGATGCCTTTGGTGGCTTTGGAGCATTGAATGGAGGTATTTTTGATAACCAGGTTGACCTGGAATACTATGAAGATGAAATCTTAAGGTACTTTTCAAACATTGTAGGACGTTACAGCGCAATGGTTCAACGGGCGTTTAAAAAGCTTGAAGGTATAGACATCAAGACTATTGCAGCGACTCATGGCCCTATATGGAGAAAGAATCCAGAGAAGATAATCAGCCTCTATGACCAATGGAGCAAACAGGAAGCTGAGGAAGGTGTGGTATTAGTTTATGGATCAATGTACGGGAACACTCAAAGGATGATGGAAGCCGTTGCAAAGGGTTTATGTGATGAAGGGGTACAGAAAATCAGGCTTCACAACATCGCGAAATCTCATATTTCTTTTGTCATCCGGGATATCTGGAAATTTAAGGGCTTAATCATGGGAAGCTGTACTTACAACACAGAGCTCTTTCCTCCTATGAAACAATTGATCTCGGCTATCGAAAACAGAATGATGAAAAACCGATATGTTGGAGTTTTTGGCTCTTATAGCTGGAGTGGAGGGGCATTGAAGGAATTAGAAGAATTTGCAAGCAACAACAAAGGTTGGAATTTCATTGAACCGGTAATAGAAGCTCAACATTCTCCAAAAGAGGAAGAGTTGAAAAAATGCAAATTGCTCGGTACAAATATGGCCAAAGCAATAAGAAAATCACTCTAAGTAGCTATTTACAAGGCCGGGAAATCCCGGTCTTTTATTTGACAATCACTGTACTATGTGTTATAGTACAGTATGATATTTTGAGAAGGTGTTAGAATGCTTGTGAATCTCGATATACACTCTCCAATGCCAATATACAAACAAATAAAGCAGGGAATAGTAGGAAAGATATTAAGGGGCGAATTGAAAAGAGATGACGCCCTACCCTCGATCAGGGAACTCGCCACGGCATTGAGGGTTAATCCAAATACGGTTGTCAGAGCATACAAAGAGCTGGAACTTGAGGGTATTTTAATCGCCAGACAGGGAATTGGCTTCCTTATAAGCACGGAAGCAGCTACAATCAAAGAGGTCTTTTTGATGAGCATGAAAAGGGAACTTTCAGAAGTGGTTATTAAAGCAAAGAAAAGCGGAATAATGCTTGAAGAGCTTCAAAAGGTGGTGGAAGAACTATGGAAAGGCATGAAATGAATGAGCCCGTTTCTGTCAGAGGTCTAAAAAAATATTATGGTGACACAAAAGCGGTAGATGGCATAGATTTCAACGTAAAGCCTCAAGAAGTGCATGCCCTTTTAGGACCCAACGGTGCAGGAAAAACAACTACACTCAAGTCGATATTGGGCTTTGTAAGATATGAAGGTAACATTAAAGTCTTTGGCAAAGAAATCGATTATACAAGAGAAAAAATCGCTTTCGTGCCCGATGAAAAGAATTTTTATAAATCTCTTACGGGTTTGCAGGCAATAGAAATGTGCAAAAGGCTTTTTGAGGATTTCAGAGAAGAAAGAGCAAAAGAACTTTTTGAAACCTTTCAGCTTCCGCTGAAAAAAAGAATTGGCACTTTTTCACATGGAATGAAGACTCAGGCTTACCTGGCTCTGATTTTCGCCAGGCAAGCACAGCTTTACATTTTTGACGAGCTCACCTGGGGACTGGACCCAATTAAAAGAGATGATGTGCTGGAAATGGTTCGAGACCTCGTAATTAACGGAAGTTCAGTGCTTTACACCTCTCACATAATCCCGGAAGTTGAAAGAATAGCTGACAGAATCACGATAATGCACAAAGGGAAAATACATTTTTCGGGGTTCCTGGATGAGATCAAAGAGAGATTTCTCG
>QNAR01000054.1 GCA_003643975.1 Thermotogae bacterium
ACGTGCCCCGGGGTGTCAATGATGTTTATCTCGTATTCGCTGCCGTCTTCAGATTGATATAGTATCTTCACAGGTGTTGCTTTTATTGTTATTCCACGTTCGCGTTCAATGTCCATAGTATCAAGGTATTGCGCTTTCATCTTCCGCTTCTCTATGGTGTGTGTGTATTCCAAAATTCTATCCACGAGCGTCGTTTTCCCATGGTCTATATGCGCGATTATTGATATGTTTCTTATTCGTTCCTTCTTGTACATTGCGACTCCTCCCGCCAAATCTTACTTGTACAATAGATTTTATCAGATTTGCTACAAGTTGGCTGCGACTTCTATGAGACAAGAGCGTTAACCGGAATAAACGGCATAAAAAAACAGGGGAGTTAACTCCCCTGTCGGTAACTTCGAATCTATTTTTCGCCTATAATTTCTTTCACAAAATTCGGGAGCGCAAAAGATGCTTTGTGAATTTCCGGGTTGTAGTATTTTAATTCGCTTTCAAATGGAGCCACCTTTTCGGGATTATAGTCATTAAGGGGGTGGTACTTCTTTGAAGCGTAGGTATAACTCCACATACCGGATGGATAAGTTGTCATGAATCCCATATAGAGCTTGGTGATGGGAAAAACCGAAGAGATTCTGCTGTGTGCAATGGCCACCCAGCCTTTATCGTAGAAGGGGTCCTCGGTCTCGGCTGAAAAGACGCCGTCTTCCTTTAGGGCTTTATAACAATTCTGATAAAATTCTTTGGTGAAAAGATGCCCGCCTTCACCAGCGGTAGGATCTGTGGAATCGATTATTATGGCATCAAAATAGTCGTTGAACTGTTTGATGTATTCAGCGCCATTTTTGTTTACAATTTTCGCTCTCGGGTCATCAAATCCCACAGAAGTTGGCAGATACTTTCTAGCCGCTTCTATCACATGAGAATCAATTTCACAAAGTATGGCCTCTTCAATGCTGGGATGTCTCAAAACTTCTCTCAGGCTTCCGCCGTCTCCTCCACCTATGATGAGGACTTTTTTCGGTTCTGGGTGCATAAACAGCGGAACGTGCACGAGCATTTCATGATACATAAATTCATCGACTTCCGTCATCATTGTAATACCATCAAGGGCAAAAACCATTCCGAAATCTGGATGTTCGAAGATGTCAATTCTCTGATATGGACTTTGGTATGAATAAACCAACTTCTTCATCTTCATGAAGATTCCCGTGTTTCCACCCGTGTAGTATTCCATATACATCAAATGATTCAATGTTCTCAATTCTCTTTCGGGTTTATTGACCATAATATTTCCTCCTCACTCTCATTGCTCGATCTTATGCGGGGCGTTATCGGGAATGCCAACCTCTGAATATATGCCCCTGAGATGTTCAGATACATCAGTTCTTTCAGCTTCGAGTTTTATTCTCAAGTATTCGAAAGCTTTCCATGGATTAACCTCGTCTCCGCAGGTGAACAGGTCAACAGCGGCATATCCATATTCAGGCCATGTGTGAATTGTGAGATGAGATTCTGCGATAACGACAACGCCGCTTATGCCGTGAGGGAGAAACCTGTGGAAAGAAGAATCAACAATAGTAGCTCCGGCCACCTCAGCAGCCTCTCGCATTGATTTTACCACGTGGTCAAGGTCATCGAGTGTCTCCGGAGAACACTCATAAAATTCCGCCACCAGGTGACGGCCCAGAGCCCTGACTTTTTTCACTTATACTTCCCTCCATATATCAAAAATTAAGACCCCCCCGTTAGGGTAAGGTCATTTAATAATTTGCACATTGCGTAAAGCATTATAATTTTTTTTGCTCCCAAAAGTCAAACACTGATTGTAAAAACCTCGTTAACAGGTGTAACGTCCCTATGGTAAAATCAGGTTCGAAAACTTCAAAATGCAGGAGGTTCGTAAATGTTTTTCAGACAAGATATGGGAATAGACTTGGGTACAGCTAATACACTTGTTTTTCTGCGAGGAAGTGGAGTGGCAGTCAACGAGCCTTCGGTTGTTGCCATTGATTCAGCTTCACAGCAAATTCTGCAAGTTGGGCTTGAAGCAAAGCGGATGGTCGGGAAAACACCTGCCAGTATCATTGCTATCAGACCTTTGAAAGATGGCGTAATTGCGGACTATGATATTGCGCTTGCCATGGTGAAATATTTCATAGAACGTGCTTCCACCAGATTCACCCTTCTGAAGCCGAGGGTTGTGATAGGTGTTCCTTCGGGTGCAACAGAAGTTGAAAGAAAAGCCTTAACAGATGCGGGCATAGAAGCCGGGGCAAAAAAAGTTTTCCTGATCGAAGAGCCTATGGCAAGTGCCATAGGTGCAGGGCTTGACGTTGAGGAACCCAATGGAAATATGATTGTAGACATCGGAGGGGGAACTACTGAAATCGCAGTAATTTCTCTTGGCAGTATCGTTTTGAGTAATTCCATTCGGGTTGCAGGTGATGAACTCGATGAATCTATTGTGCAATATATAAAGGATAAATATCGTCTCGCAATTGGCGAAAAAACAGCTGAAAGAGTGAAAATTGAGATAGGGAACGTCATTGACTCAGAAGAGTTCAATTCCCTTGATACGGAAGTTATCGGACTCGATCTGAACACCGGATTGCCCAAAAAAGTCACAGTCAAAGGCACTGAAATAAGAGAGGCAATAAGCGAGCCTGTTAGCAAGATAGTAGAAGCGGTAAAAATCGCAGTTGAAAGCACTCCTCCAGAGCTTGTTTCGGATGTCGTTCGCCATGGGATAACCATAGCCGGTGGCGGCTCCCTGTTGAAAGGCATGAAAGAATTGCTGGAAACTGAAACAGGCATCTCAGTCAACATTGCCGAAGATCCGCTGACCTGTGTTGCGCGGGGTGCTGGAAGTGTGCTCGAAAAAGTTTCCATCCTTGAAAGGCTTTCCAAGGGGAACTGAGTTTGAAGAAACTTGAAATCCTTGTGGCACTGCTTTTTGGATTGATACTCATATTCAACTTCTTCCAGGTAGCTGGAATCAACGCGCAGTTGAGATCATGGCTCTTTGAACTGTCAGAGCCATTGTTGGTGTTGCGCAGTGAAGTTGCCAACATCTATTCTAAAATCACGGATAGCAATGCTGTTCAGTTTCCTGAAATCGACTTTCACAGTTTCTGTTCGACCGTTGTTGATTTGCCATTAGCTGTGGGTTTTTACAATCATTCTTTTGGCAACGACGTGATTCTGGATTCTGCCGCAACACCTATGGAAAAAAGCCCGGTCATTTCGCTCAAGAGTAAAAGGCTTTCAGGGATAGTGGTGAAAGGCTGGAAAAACAGTGTACTGGTTGAACCCATAAGAAATCTGTCTTTTCAACTCCCGGCCGTTGCTATGCAAGATCCTTACAACGTTGAAATTGAGGGTATAATTTTTTCAAAGGGAAGGAATTTGTATTTTCAAACTTTTGACCCGGTTGAACTTATTTCAGGAGATAAAGTGTTCCTCTCTCCTGAAATGGAGGGATTTGGTTATTTTTACTCCCTCGAGGCTACTTACATAGGCGACATATTAACTTCTATGCCCGATGGTTATCTCATCAGCCACGAAGAGATGGGTCCTGGATATTACGTGTTTCTGGAGGCGGAAAGATGAAACTGTTGTACATATTATTACCCCTGCTTGTATATTACGATCTGAGTTTCTACGATATCTTGCCTCTGTTTCCGGTATATTTGCCTATTATAATATCTTCAGAAAGCGATTCGGTCTCTTTGGGGATTCCATTGGCTATAGCTTTTTTCTTTGCCGTGAATCTTGGGAGTGTCGTTCTGCTTTTGCTGCTCGCCTTATCCATAGTGATAAGCAATTACCTTTTCCACTCCCACCTCAAGAAGAACTTATCATTGTTCCTCTCTACTTCCCTGTTCACAGGAATTGCCAGTTTTTATCTTAAGGTATGGTATCTTGCACTGATTCCACTTATTATAATTACCCTCTTCAGGGAGAGGAAACATGAACTTCAGGCGAAGTGATCTTCTAATTATCGCGTTTTTTGTTGTTGTGGCACTATTCACTTTCAGATTGGCAGAGCTGCAATTGCTACAACACGAAAAGTATCAGGCGGAAGTTGACAAAATAAGCACCAGAAAAGTGACATTACCCGCTGAAAGAGGTAAAATCCTTGATCGCAATGGAATCGTTCTTGCGTGGAATTCTCAGTATCAGGTGATACGGAAAAACGTTACATTTTTCGGCACGAATACCAGGGAGAAACTTTTAGATGTTTTTTCAGAGGAAGAAGACCCGAAAAAAGTCCTGAGAAAGCTCGAAGTAACAGGCGAAGTAAGTTTAAACTTGTCTCCTGACAAACTCTACAAAGCAAGGGCAATTCCGGAAATATCTATCGCGTCCAAGGCAGCAAGAAGATATGTTCAAAATCCGGGCATTTCCCATGTGTTGGGGTATGTAAATACAGAAGGGATTCCTCAAAGAGGTATAGAAAAGGAATACAACCATCTGTTAACCGGAAAGCCAGGCGAAAGAGTAACGCTGGTCAACAGTTTTGGTGAAGAAGTTTTCACAAAAAGCGAAATCCCGGCACAAAAAGGAGAAGATATCCAGCTTACTCTGGATGCTTCTTTGAGTCAGGCAATCTACGATATTTTCAAGAGCACAGGGCAGCTGGGTACCGCTATTGTTATGTCCAATACCGGTGAAGTCTTAGCTATGGTTTCTTATCCTTCTTATGACCCAAACTTGTTCCCTCGAGGGATTTCCAGCAAGGATTGGCAGCAATTGAGGTTCGACCCTCAATCACCCCTCTTGAATAGAGCTGTCAACCCATATTCTCCGGGCTCGGTTATCAAACCCTTTGTTTCCATGGTAGCCTTGAAAACCGGGGTTTCTCCTGATGCTACTTTGAACTGCACTGGAAGCTATCAGTTTAAAGATTCAGAGGGACATACTCTTTCCATATTCAGAGATTGGTATCTATATGGCCATGGTATCGTTGATTTGAAAAAGGCTATCACAGTTTCCTGCAATGTCTACTTCTACCAGTTGGGTCTTCAGCTGGGTATAGATACTCTTTCAAAATACGCACATCTCTGGAAAATCTTCGACAGGACAGGGATAGACCTTCCTGCTGAAATGGCTGGTGTGTTTCCAGATCCTGAATGGAAGCTGAAAACATATAACCAACAGTGGTACCCGGGAGATACCATTCTCAGTTCAATAGGACAGGGTTATGTACTGGCAACTCCACTTGAAATAGCAAGGCTAACGGAGATCATTGCAAATCGAGGTCAGGTATTCCCCCCCCATTTTGTAAATTCTGAAACTTCATCCGCAACAATAGTAAAACTATCTTCCAAAAACTGGGCTGTTCTTGTAAATGCAATGGAAGAAGCCGTAACAAAGAAAGGCCATTCTCCAGCTGATGAAGGAACAGCATATCATGCCTTTTTGGGCTTTGGGCATGAAGTTGCCGGAAAAACGGGGACTGCGGAAACAAACAGCACCCCCCATTCATGGTTTACGGGCTTCTCGCCTGTGAAAAAGCCACAAATTATCGTTACCGTTTTTGTGGAAAACGGAGGATACGGATCAACGGTCGCCGCCCCGATTGCAAGAAAGATCTTCGATTATTACTACAACGAACATGATTAGTTTCGGATTTTAAACAAGAGTCAACGAAGTCCAGCATAGTTGCTGCAAAGCAACTTTTGCTTTTTCGATTCTCAGTTCTTGGCTCTCGGTTAATTCATAATAGATAGCTGGCCTTTCTTAAGCTGTTGAGGATTTCCTTTTATCCAGCCCATATGATAACATCTTCTTGGACCCCATGTTATTTTTATTCCATGGTATTACCATTGGTTCTTTGGAGATCCATTTTTCGAGTTTTCCTATAACGGATTGGGTATAATGGAGATAATCAATTACAAGGAGATGATACTGTGAAAGTACAGGACTCTGCGTTCCTGCTAAAAGTGAAACCCCTGCTCAAGAGGCTGATTTCAGAGCTTTCAAAAGATTACGATTATGTATCGGTTCTAGGAACAGATGTGTCGGGGAAGAGCTATTCGGTGCTTACAACCGGTATTTCCCTTTCGGATTCCAACTGGACGGAAAGAGGTTTCGTTGTAAGGGTTTTCAACGAGAGCATTTATTCAGAATACTCTTTCAATGAACTCTCCGAAGAAAATTTTAAGCAGGTGCTGAACAACATAAGAGAAGAAACAGAAAAAAGCCTTAGAAACAGCAAAGCCAAAGGCTTTCACACGGGAAAATATCCATGTGTTATGGAAGAGAAGATTGTAAAACATTTTAATGGTGATGTGGTCACTCCCCTTGAATTCTCCAGGCCTTCCGAGATAATCGAAAAATTGACATCCATTAAAGATAAGGCTTATGAATATACTGATTTGCTGGTTAACTTTATGGCCGCTTACGAAGGCGTTACGGTTTCAAAATTATTTATTTCACCAAACAAGGACCTCATGCAATCCTATATGTGGTCCCAGGGTTATACATATGCCATAGTGCGAAAAGAAAGCAACACGCGCTACGGGTATAAAAGCTATTCAGGTCTTAAGGGAACGGAACTCATTGATGAAATGAGTAAAGATATCAAGGAAGTCGTTGACAAGGCTGTAATGCTTCTTGACGCTGTTCCAATTGAGCCCGGTATGTACGACGTAATATGCTCTCCAGAAGTTGCTGGCCTTATTGCCCATGAAGCTTTTGGGCATGGCGTGGAAATGGATATGTTTGTAAAAAACCGTGCCAAAGCGGTGGAATACCTGAATAAACCCGTGGCATCCAAGCTCGTCGAAATGCACGATGGTGCAAGGGCTGCTGAAGAAGTTTCCTCGTATCTTTTCGATGATGAAGGAACACTGGGAACAGATACGACTATCATAAAGGAAGGGATACTCCTCACAGGGATTTCTGACTTGCTTTCTGCACTGAAGCTTGGCACAAAACCCACCGGAAACGGAAAAAGAGAGTCTTTTGAGAGAAAAGCCTATACGAGAATGACGAATACATTCTTCTCTCCCGGAAACGACTCGCTTGAAGAGATGATAGCCTCTATCGAACATGGTTATCTTCTTGAGGACTATTACAGTGGTATGGAAGATCCAAAAAACTGGGGAATTCAATGTATGATAGCCTACGGCCGTGAGATAAGAAACGGAAAATTTACCGGCAAGATCGTTTCGCCTGTTGTTATGACCGGGTATGTTCCTGACTTGCTGCAATCCATTTCCATGATATCAGGCGAATTGCGGCTATCGGGTTCCGGCGCCTGTGGCAAGGGGCACAAAGAATGGGTGAAAGTTTCTTCCGGTGGTCCATACATCAAAGCAAAAGCGAGGTTAGGATAATGTTGAGAAAAATCAAAAAGGCACTTGAGAGCACAAGGGAAATATCCGACTGGAAAGTCATCGAAACCATAAAAGAAGGACACGAACTCTACTTTATCAGGCAGGAACTGGATATGAACAGGGCAAAGAATGTCAGTTCCTACAATGTTACGGTCTATCGCGATTTTGAAGAAGCTGGAAAGAAATTCAGAGGTTCAGCACAGACAACCATACATCCTGGCATGTCCGAAGGAGAGGTTAAAAAGCGCATAGAGGAAAGCACTTTTGCAGCGGGCTTTGTAAAGAACAGGCCCTACCCCATTGCCGAGCCTTCAGAAGCTAAAGGCAGCATATCGTCCAGACTTCAAAAAGGGGAAATCTCTGACTGGATAGTTGAAATAGCTTCAGAGGTTTTTTCGCAGGATACAAAGAAAGGAGCTTATCTGAATTCCACAGAAATTTACCTGACAAAAGTGCATACGCATATTCTCAATTCCAGAGGAGTTGACGTTCAATTTGATGCTGTAAGGGCGTTCATTGAGCTCATCGTGACGGCAACGGGTGAAGAGGAAGTGGAACTATATCATCAATTGAGGTTTTCAGATTATAGGCCAGGCTCCATTTCAAAGAAAGTGACTGAATTTCTCGAAGAAGCCCTGAACCGTGCTCAAGCGAAGCCCACTCCCGCGCTGGGGACAGCCCCTGTCCTGTTAGTCTCAGAACCCGCAGAGGACTTTCTGAGTTACTATGTGGATAATGCCAGTGCCAGGGCTGTATACGAAAAAATATCCACATTTAAGATCGGCGAAAGTGTTCAGGGAGATTTTGTTGGTGATGGAATTACAATAACACTTGACCCCTTTATGCCGGAGTCTTACTATTCCGCTCCATATGATGGTGATGGCTTTGCACTAAACAGGGAACAGATAATAGTGAATGGAAAATTATTAAAATACTGGGGAGATGTGCGTTATAGCCATTATCTTGGCGTTGAACCCACTGGAAACATCCACAATTTCTCCGTAGAACCGGGAAAAAATACCCTTAAGACACTCCGTGAAGGGCCTCATTTAGAGGTTGCGTTATTCTCTGCTTTTAATGTGGATAGCGTTACAGGTGATTTCGGTGGAGAAATCCGCCTTGGCTGGTACTGTGATGGTAAAGAGAGATATCCAATAACTGGAGGGTCTATAAGCGGTAACATAAACAAGGTTCAAAAAGAACTGCTCCTTTCGAAAGAGACTCAAAAGTCTAAAAGATATACAGGCCCGAAAGCTGTAAAACTGTTGAATGTTTCCGTTTCTGGAATTAATAAGTAGAATTGAGCATAATATTCTAACTTAGCCAGCGATATGAAACCACAGGTTGATGATGTTTATTTTAGTCTTTCAGTGATAAGATTTGTTTGATGAGACGTTTAAACCTGA
>QNAR01000055.1 GCA_003643975.1 Thermotogae bacterium
ATCGGCCTTCCAAGCCGAGGGTTGCGGGTTCGAGTCCCGTCGGCCGCTCCAGCGCCCGTGGCTCAAAGGATAGAGCATTGGACTTCTAATCCGAGGGTTGCAGGTTCGAGTCCTGCCGGGCGCACCAAATATTCCTTTCGTTGTGGTGGCTGTAGCTCAGCTGGCAGAGCGCCTGACTGTGGATCAGGTGGTCGCGGGTTCAAATCCCGCCAGCCACCCCATTTTGTTATGCGCGCCCGTGGCTCAACTGGATAGAGCATCGGACTTCGGATCCGATGGTTGCGGGTTCAAATCCTGCCGGGCGCGCCATCTTCCGGTTGTTGCAAGGGACACAAAGGAGGTAGCATCCATGGAGGTTTTGAAAGTAGCATCTAGCTCTAAACCCAATGCAGTTGCTGGTGCTTTAGCCGGGGTTATTAGGGAAAAGGGGATAGCAGAGGTACAGGCAATTGGTGCAGGCGCTGTAAACCAGGCTGTAAAAGCGATAGCAATCGCCAGGGGATATGTTGCTCCGAGCGGAATTAATCTGGTTTGCTTACCATCCTTTGCCGACGTAGAAATTGACGGTGAAGTGAGAACAGCTATAAAATTTTTAGTTAAACCCAACGAATAAAAAAACAGGCTTTTCAGCCTGTTTTTTATTCTATTGTTGCTATCATTATCTCCCCGGGACTTGCGGTAAAATTCAATGTCCCAGAGGTTTTCCACAGGGAATTGTCTTCTCTATAATTTCTTATGCGCCACCTAACATCATGCTTTTCTTTCCAGGTGTAATATCCCAGATCTATGAAGACTTCTTTTGAATTGTAAAGGTCTGCATTGGCTATCAGGAGCAGTCCTTTTTTTGAATTCCAATATAAATATCCAATGAGTCTCGTTTCATTTTCAAAAAGTAGTCTCAGGTAGTCAGGAGGTATAAGATCGAGATTTTCAGAGCGAACTTTTGAAAGGGATGATATGAGTTTTATCATATTGTCATTCGAATTCCAGTGAAGCACGTAGTGGTCGAAAAAAGCGAGCTTCCCATAAAATCTGTCGTCTCTTGGTAAAACAAATCTTCCCTCTTCACTGTTATCCAAACCCAAATTCATCGGTTGAATTTCAAATATCTCCTGTCCAGAGTTGACAAAAGGAATTGCATTGGGCAAAAAGTAATTCAACGTGGTGGCGAACTTTGAGAAAAGCTTTTCACCTTTTCTAGTTGCAGCTCTGGGAGTATCAGGTGTTTCAGCAGCTCCCAATGTCGAAATCTTCAAATTCGGGAGCACTTTATAGCAAAGTTCCTTTAGTTTTCCTTCTTCTATTCTCGATTCCATCCACCATGTGTTACCGAGTATCCCGCTGTATCCGGATTTTTTGGACTTTTCATCGTTTTCCATGACGAGTTCTTCTGCTATCACAGCGAAGGCAGGGTCAGTTTTGTGAGCTTTCTGGATTATTGATTTTTCGAGTTCAACTGGTAGAGCATGTCCCATGTCGAGCCTTGCCGCATCAACACCAAATTTTTTATTGAAATAAGGCATAATGCCTTCTATGGTCTTCCACAATTCAGTTATAGGTTCATTTCCCGGAAAGAGAGAGGCTTTTATGACATCGTAGAGAATATAGGGCGGTTGTGATGCCGGGTTTTTCAAGTACTTTGCAGCTTCTGCAGGGTGGTCGTGATAAAACCTCAGGAAAGTAATATCATCCCAGGTTGGTTGGGTGTCGTTTACCCAGTCAGAAAAGCCGGGAGGCGTTATCACTCCAAAGGTTTTTGCAAGTTCATTGAGAAACTCTGGGTTATTTTTATTAGCCGCCACAAAATTATCCCATTTTTCGGGGTTTGTTATATTTGGTGCCAATTTGAATTTTTTCAGGTGTTTTTGCACATCGGGATTAGCGTAGATAATTTCGAGATTTTGGTTGGAAGGGATTTCAAATCCGAGCTCAGGGATTTTTGGCGGAAAGTAGTTTTCCAGCTCGGCTACGTCAATCCAGTAGAACCACTCAGGATGGTCGAGAATGAGTTCTGAATCACGTGCTGCGGTTCTGGGAATGAAGTCGAGTATTATTCGGATGCCAAGGATGTGCGCCGCTTCGATAAAGGCTTTGAATTCTTCATCTGTTTTCATGCCATCCAGGAGGGTATCGTGGTAACGCGGGTCTATTTCAAAGACGTTCTTCACGGAATAGGGGGAGCCGATTTCACCTTTCTTGAAGAGATCACTGTATTTGGTTACGGGCAGGAAATATATTGCATCAAATCCCATAGCAGAAAGGTATGGCAACATGAAAAGCATTTTCAGTATAGTGCCACTTTCTGTATAACCTTCGGCATCCATGGGGTCATAGTGATCCGGGTGCAGGTGCCCATAAGCGGAGGTTGACCTTATAAAAGCTCCATAGATGTTGGCTTTTTGTATCCAGTCAGGGGTTGTTTCTTTGTTGATTCTTGAAAGAGGCTGTAGATAGTTCACGCCCTCTTTTCCCCTGGAGAGGATGAACGAACAGATGCTGGAGCCGAATTCGTAGGGGTTAACGAAAATCCACTTTCCACTGAGTTTAACCGTTCCTTCGTAACGAGGCGGGAACCATTCTCTAGGAATCGAGAAATTGACCGTTCCAGATTCAATTCTTTCAGCAAGAAGACTATTTATCTTCTTCAAATACATAGACACACCTCCAAAAAATAAGGGCGGAACACCGCCCTCTGGCGGAGGCGGTGGGACTCGAACCCACAAGGGGCAACAACCCCACCGGTTTTCGAGACCGGCTCCTTAGCCGATTAGGATACGCCTCCAAACAATAAAATTATACCAGACCTGAGGTTTCTGTCAATGTGAGAAAAGTCGTCAGCGAAAGCTGAAAAATTAAAGAAAAGTTTACCAATTCCACTGGTTATGGGCTTAGAATGTGTTAAAATATCGAAAGTGATGACTAAAAGAGCTTGAGGCAGGTTATAAATCCGATGGGTACCTGACTCAGCTACTTTTTATTGCACAAGGAGGTGTAACAGTGTACGCAGTTATTGAAACCTCGGGAAAACAATTTAAAGTAACTGAGGGAATGAGTCTTTTTACCCAGAAACAGAAAGATTATTCCGAAGGTGATAGGATCGAGTTTGACAGAGTGCTACTCCTTCGTGATGAATCCGGTACCAAAGTGGGCAAGCCTTACCTCGAAGGCGTAAAGGTTATCGGCAAGGTCGTTCGCCATGGCAGAGACAAGAAAATCAGAATCGTTAAGTTCAGACCAAGGAAAAACTACGACAGAGTCAACGGCCACAGACAGTGGTTTACCGAGATTCTGATCGAAAAAATCGAGTATTGAGGTGGAGGTGAACTAAATGGCCCACAAGAAAAGTGGCGGTGCAGCGAGAAACGGTAGAGATAGCAATCCTAAGTATCTCGGTGTTAAGCGCGGCGAGAACTCTTTAGTTAAAGCTGGCACTATTATAATAAGACAAAGAGGAACGAAGATACATCCCGGAAAAAATGTGGGCATGGGAAGGGATTTTACCCTTTATGCTCTTATCGACGGAAAGATCCACTTTGAAACGAAGAACAACAGAAAATACGTAAGTGTGTACGCTGACTAAAAGTCGCGCATCATCCGAAAGGAGGAAGCATAATGAATATACAAAAGACACCGGTATATAAAATAGGCACGAGACAGTTCACAGTGCAGACAAAACGTAAAGGCGAGATAAAAAAGGTCGAACATTATCTTGCCGATCCTCAGGGAAATCGTGTTGAAAGAAAATGGTATCTTGTGGATGCAACAGATGTTCCATTGGGGCGTTTAGCAACGAGAATAGCCTTGATACTCTCTGGTAAGGCCAAACCCACTTATACCCCCCACGTTGACACGGGTGATTTCGTTGTTGTTGTAAATGCTGAAAAAATCAGGTTAACCGGAAAAAAGCTCGACCAGAAAAAATACTACCGGCATTCCGGATATCCCGGCGGAATCAAAGAAAGGTCAGCCCGGGAAATGCTTGCTAAATATCCTGAAAGGGTTATCAAGCTTGCTGTAAAGCGCATGTTGCCAAAGACAAAACTCGGTGACAAGATGTTGAAAAAACTCAAGGTTTACGCCGGCCCGGAGCACAAGCACCAAGCGCAGAAACCGGAAGCCGTCGAGCTTGTGAAGTGAGGAGGTAGAATAGATGGCGGGACTGATTGAATATTACGGGACTGGTAGAAGAAAATCTTCCGTTGCTCGTGTCAGGCTAAGACCGGGAAACGGGAAGTTCAAGATAAATGGAAAAGAATACGACGATTTGAAGGGTTACCTTCATAACGATGCCTGGGTTAGACATGCACTGAGACCCCTCGTGCTAACTGAAACCCTCGGTAAATTTGATGTTGTCATGAGAGTTTCCGGTGGTGGCCTTTCGGGGCAATCCGGAGCTATAAGACTCGGGCTTTCCAGAGCCCTTGTTGAATTTAATGCCGATCTTAAACCTCTCCTGAAAAAAGAAGGACTTCTTACAAGCGATTCCAGAGTAGTCGAAAGAAAGAAATACGGCCTCAAAAAAGCAAGAAGAGCCCCTCAGTTCTCCAAACGTTAAGCTGCCTTTTATCATGGGCCTGTGCAAAGCAGGCCCATTTATTCTGCCCGGTGGTGGTTAAGTGTTCAACAGGGAATTTGTGGAGGAAGTAAAGAAGAAAATCGATATTGTGGCGCTTATAGAGCGTTATGTTGCTTTACAGAAATCCGGCAACTACATGAGGGGTCTGTGTCCCTTCCACAGCGATAGCGATCCTTCATTTTACGTTAGCCCAAGCAAAGGTTATTTTCATTGTTTTGGCTGTGGCGAGTCTGGCGATGCCATTAGCTTTATTCAGAAAATAGAAAACCTCAGCTTTACTGAAGCCGTTGTCAAAGCCGCTGAATTCGCTGGTGTGCCAATACCGGAAGATTTTAAGATGTCCACCGCGTATGATGCATATACGGCAACCCTTAGTAAAGTGGCTAAAGCCTATCATCAGGTTCTCTTTGAAGAAGAGGGTCAAAAGATCCTTGATTATCTTCTTTCAAAGCGAAAACTTACACTGGAGACGATCAAAAAGTTTCAGATTGGTTTTTCTCCGGAAAATAGAACTTTTATCAGGAAAATTCAGTCAAAACAAGGTGTTTCAAAAGATGAATTGATTAAAGCCGGTGTGGCTCTGAGCAGAAATGGAGAAATCATCGACAGATTTGCTGGAAGAATAATGATCCCCATCTTCAATGAAACTGGCCGGATAATAGCTCTTGGAGGCCGCGCTACTGGAAGCACTTCAGGTGCCAAATACATTAATTCACCAGAAACCCGCTATTTCAAAAAGAAAGAAGTCCTTTTCAACTTAAACTACGCAAAGAAGGCCATAAAGAGCCTTGATTATGTTGTGGTGGCAGAAGGCTATTTTGATGTCATGGCCCTTTTTGAAGCTGGTGTTGAGAATGTCGTTGGTGTACTTGGAACGGCATTGACAGAAAGACATCTCATGGCGGTAAAGAATTTTACATCGAACATCCTGCTTTTTTATGATTCTGATGATGCCGGGCTGAAAGCGAGTATCCGCTCAATAGAGCTGGCTGAAAAGCTGGGATTTTCAATTGCCGTTGCCAGATACAGCGATGCAAAGGATCCATCGGATCTTTTCTGCTCTAAAGGCTCAAAAGCCATCAGAGAAATTTTGGCCAATGCTGTGCCTGCCCCGGTTTTTCGTGTTGACTTTGCTGAAAGAAGCATAGACATTTCAACCGGTCAAGGGAAGAAAAAATTAGTGAATTTGCTCAAAACTTCTGCGATAAAATACAAAAACATAGGAGATTCAGCGAGCTATGACATGCTGTTGAGAGCTTTGTCAGAACGCACCGGTTTTCCGGAGGAAAACCTGAAAGGCTATTTCAAAGGCGAGAATAAAGGAAATATAGAACAGGATATTGAAAAGACAAAACTCACACCGTTGGAAAGGGAATTGATGCGCGTGTACTTTTCCCGACCGGATCTGAGGAAACGCATTGTACGGGCTCTCGAGCTATCGGAAGTTGGTAGCACAAAGAAATTAATCCCAATGCTCAAAAAGTCACTGGAAATTGAGGAATTGTTAAAGACCGCACCCCGGGAATTAGGAGAAGAACTGCTTCAGCTATCTGAAGATGTTATCAGCAATGAAATAGCGCAGAGGATTGTTGAAGATATCGAAACTCGCGTTGGAGCTTCTTTGATTATGGAACAAATAAAGGAATTAGATAGAAAAATTGAGCTTGCAGCGGATCAAGAAACTAAGAATTCTTTGTTGATAAGAAGGCTGGAATTATCTCGCCTGTTAAGGAAAACACGTGAAGGTGGTGATAACCATGGCAGGTGAAACAAAGAAAGGCATTTCAAATGCACCTAAGAAAGCCGGCAGCACTACAACGGAGTTTACAAAAGCTGAAATTCAAAAGCGTATTAAAGAATTGTTGAAGAAGGGAAAAAAACAGCACTACATCACCTATGAAGATATAGACAATGCTTTTCCACCTGATTACGAAGGTTTTGATTCTTCTTTGGTAGAGGTTATTTATGAAGAGTTCGAAAAGAACAAGATTGCCATTCTCGAGAAATCCCCCGACGCCAAGAAAGATTCTGAGGAAATTGAAGAAAGCGAAGATTTATCCACGATCCTCGAACAAGAAGAACCTGAAATGTACGATAACATTTCTCTAAAAGATCCCATAAAAATGTACTTGAAGGAGATCGGCAAAATTCCCCTTCTCACGCCAAGCAGAGAGAGAGAACTAGCGCGTAGGGCCCAGAAAGGCGATCCGAAAGCGAGGGAGGAACTCATTACTGCCAACCTGAGATTAGTGGTCTCGATAGCAAAACGCTATATAGGAAGAGGCTTGACCTTTCTTGATCTTATTCAGGAAGGAAATATCGGCCTGATAAAGGCTGTTGAGAAGTTTGACTGGAAAAAGGGCTATAAGTTCAGCACTTATGCCACCTGGTGGATTCGGCAGGCCATAACCAGAGCCATCGCCGACCAGGCGAGGACTATCAGGGTTCCTGTGCACATGGTTGAAACGATAAACAAGGTCAACAAAGTGATCAGGGAACACCTTCAGGAACACGGTGAATATCCCAGTGTTGAAGAGCTTGGAAAGCTAACCGGCAAACCACCAGAGAAAATAGAGGAAATATTGGCCGCATCCAAAGAGACGGTTTCTCTTGAGTCTCCAATAAGCGGCGATGAAGAATCCACCATGGGGGATTTTGTCCACGACGAGTCTATTGAAAAACCCCAGGAAGCAGCAATGAAGATGCTCCTTAGAGAACACATAGATCAGGTCCTCGATACTTTAAGTCCAAGAGAAGCCATGGTGTTGAAAATGCGGTATGGACTCCTGGATGGTAAAACAAAAACCCTTGAAGAAGTCGGACAGTTTTTTAACGTTACAAGAGAGAGAATAAGACAGATAGAAGTTAAAGCTTTGCGTAAATTGAGACACCCTTCGCGAAGCAAACAGCTCAAAGCCCTTGTTGGAATGCTGACTAGCTCGAAATCGGAAAAATAGGTTCTTTTTCAATTAGAAAAGTCCTCTTAATTTTCGCATTACCGGTTGTAAAAGTAAGTAGCGTATAATTCTTATGCGATAGTAAGGGGGCGTGAGAAAATGGGGCCAAAAAAGGTGCTCGTTAACACAACTACCAGTCCAAAAATTCTTTCACAAATCGATTTAATTAAACGCGCCACCAAGGGTGATGAAAACGCCAATAAAGAGGTCATTAAACGTCTCTCCAGTTATATGAATAAACCTGAAGAAAGAAAAGAAGGGCAGCCGCATGAATGAGGCTGCTCTTTCTTTAGAACATTTTTCACTCGTGGTGGAAAATGAGAAGAAGCTCGATGATATCACCCTAACTATCAAGCATGGGGAAGTTACACTCATATATGGTCCGAGAAATTCTGGCAAATCTTTGCTGTTGAGATCTTTTATTCATTTAAATGAGGAACTCTTTGATAAAGTTGAAGGAACGGGTTCGATAAAATTCGATGGTATCCCTGTTCAAGAATTGCCGAAAAAGAAACTCAGGCAGAAAATCTCCTATATAGATACCTCTTTTTTGTATACCATGGATAATTTCAACGTTATTGAGTTCTTCAGGTTTCTGAAGGGAAAGGATTTCAGTTTTGAGGAGCTGACTGATAAAGAGCTGGATCTATTGCAACTTTTGAACCTTCAGGATTTACTTCAAATAAACCCTAAGGTTGCGTTAAAACGGTTTTCTTCATCTGAAAAGCTTTCGTTGCTCATTTATTCAACATTCATAAGGGATCCAGAGGTTGTTATCATCGATAATGTTTTAGATCATCTCGATGATCAATCCTGTACAGTGGTTAAAAACCTTCTTTTGGATTCGAAGGGAGATCGAGCTCTTCTAATTTCTTCGCGTTTTTCCCACAGGTTTATGGATATAGCTGATTTGTTGATATATCTAAAAAATGGTAAAATTTTATATGCGGGTAAACCTGAAAAATTCGTTTTGATGGGCCGCTAAGCATTTAACCTAATTGTTCGGAGGTGTGCCCTTTGAAGGTTTTAACGGTCACATTGAACCCTGCTTTAGACAGGGAAGTCGTTGTTAATAATTTTCAAATCAATGAACTTCACCGAATAAATAACCAGAAATACTCCGTTATGGAACCCGGCGGAAAAGGAATAAACGTTTCTCTGATTCTTTCTGGCTTGGG
>QNAR01000056.1 GCA_003643975.1 Thermotogae bacterium
AAATGGTTTCATTCAGCAAAGCCTTTAGGTAAGGGTCTTTTACCGAACCTATAAGCTCTTCGAGACTGGTTTTTAACTGCTCTATATTATCCGAAACAGGAATAAAAGCTTTTTCAACATTTTCAATATGTGAGCGTAATTCTACTAGAGAAAGCAATTTTCTTATTTTTAGGGAAATTCCGTAATTGTTGTAAGAATAATCAGAAAAGGCGATTTTTCCAGAAGCAGGAATTTCTTTTTCGGGCCATTCCCATATGTTGGCAGAATATGAGCTGTCTTTGTCTTTAATGATGCAGGAAAAATATTTTCCGCCGTTTCGTTTGGTTTTAGATATAACATTTGTCAGGAAAAAGAAACCGGGTTTTCCATTCACAAAGTTCTCAATATTATAAAGCTTCTCAGAAGCTTTTTCAATTACATCGCTTACTGTGGGAAATTCTCCCTTTTCAGTTTGTATCATTCTACAACCCCCAAAAGATAAAGGTTATCCCTTTCGTGACGAAAAAACAGCCGAGCCGCTTAAAAAATATTTTGAAAGGGTAAAAAACAATATGAACATTGGCAAACTCGCTATAACTGCCACTGCCATCATTGCACCTTCATTGGTGTATTTTTCTGAAGAAAATTTTATTATATAAAGAGGTATGGTCTTCATTTCTTCGCTCTGGACAACCAACAACGGCCATAAAAGATTATCCCATTGGGATCTGAAAGTGAGGATAGCCAGCGTTGCTACAGCCGGCATGCTGTTAGGCATGATAATTCTCCAGAAGATGCCAAATTCGCTTGCACCATCAATTCGTGCAGCATCTATTACTTCGTCTGGAAAGGTGATTAAATATTGCCTCATAAGAAATACACCAAAAGCATTAGTTAAAAAGGGAACAATTAATCCCGTATAAGAATCCTGCCAACCAAAGCTCGTAACGATAAGGTAAAGTGGTATCATTATCGCCTCAAAGGGAATCATCATTGTTGTCATTATCAAGAGAAAGACAACATTTCTTCCTTTGAAAGGGAATTTGGCGAGGCCATATCCCGTAAGGGCTGCAAGAAAGACCGTAGAAAGAGTTATTGAAACTGCGACGATAACAGAATTTATTATGTTTCGAATGTATATAAAAGAACCATCGTTTCCACGTATTGCCTGCCAAAAATTCTGCCAGTAAAAGGTTTTTGGTATCCAGGGATAAGGGAGTCTCATCACGTCGCTGGAAGGCATTAAAGATGCTGTGAACATAAATGCCAGGGGTGCGAGAATGATTATTGCAAAGCCTATCAGGAAAAACCAAATGAATATATCTATGATAAGAGATTGCGGCTTTTTCTTTTTTTCGATATTTATTGTCATCATTTGCAGCACCTCACATATAGCTTACTTCTTCGGATTTTGAAACTCGAAGTTGAAGCCAGGTAAAGAACAACATGATAGCAAAGAGTATAATGCTCATAGCACTTGCCCGCCCTATTCGATGATCCCGGATGGCCGTGTAATAAATATTGAGAGTGATGACATCTATGGGTCCCCTTGGGGCACCAGATTGAACGAACAGGTACTGCGTGCTGAAGGTTTTTAGGCACTGAATCATGGCAACTACGGACACTAAAAGAGTTGTGGGTTTTATCAGTGGGAATGTTATTCTCCAAAAAGCTTGCCATGAATTAGCACCATCTATTCTCGCAGCTTCGTGAAGGCTTCTCGGAATACTTGCCATACCCGCGATGAAAATTATTGTGAAATAGCCAACATATTTCCAGAAATAGACCAAAATGGTTGAGAATCTTACCATTCCAATACTTGCCAGCCATTTATGATCAACACCGGGGGAGTTCATCAGGAGATTCACAAATTGGTTTGCCAGACCACGTGGATCGAGAATAAGCAACCATATAGCCGCTGCAACGACCGAAGACAACACCGCGGGGGAATAGTATGCCATCTGGAAAAACTTCTGAAAGCGTTTTCTTGACATGATAAAGGCTGCAAAAATAAGGCTAAACACCACAAGTGGTATGAATGTACCAAGGGTGAATATAGCTGTCGCTTTGACAGAGTTCCAAAAAGTAGGAGAAGTCAACAAGTATGTGTATTGCTTAATACCTACAAATTTCGGTGGTCTTAGTGAAAGAAGGTCTTTCTTGAAAAGGCTGGTATAGAAAGCGTTAGCAATGGGATAAAAGCTGAATAAAGAAAAAAACAACAAAGAAGGTGCAACAAAAATCCACCCCCAAATAGCTTTTTTTCTCTCAATTCCCCTATGTACTCTTCTTTTTCGCGCCACTTTTTCACGCTCCTTGACTGGGTCTCAGTTTTCGAAAAGCAAAAGCAGACCCCAAAAGGGGTCCGCTTCGATAAAATCACCATTCTTCAAGCAATTCGTTCATCTTTGTCTTAAGCCTATGCAACGCAAAAGCTGGTGTGGTATTTGTAAGCATTACAGATTCTACGGCTTCTTTAAGAAGATCCTGCATCATTGGAGCTCTCTCATGAATGGTTATAATATGGGACTTTGCCATATCGTTCAAGAACACATCGGAGTAGGGGATGCTCTTGAAGATATCTGATTCAAGCAAAGCCTTCTGCGGCTGGATGAGTCCGACCTTGAGAAGGTACTCTTCTGGATGGCTTAACATGAAGGCTATGAATTTCCAGGCCCAATACTGTTTTTCCTTTGAACTTTCGGCATTTACCATGTAATAGTGCCCGTAATAAGCGCTTCCAAGATCGTTTACGGCATCTTTGAATCTCGGGAAAGGCACAACCATCCATTCGCCACTTTCATAAAATTCTGGGTTGTCTGCTCTAATCCTGCCCTCTTGGTAGAGCCCGGTAAGGCACATGGCAACGGAGTTGTTGTCTTTATTGAAGAGCTTCCTTGCATTTGTGTATGTGGGGGATCCAAGGTTTCTCCCATTTGGTCCCCATTCTTTGAAATATTCCAGCACTTTTAACCAAGCTTCATCGTTGATAATAGCGGTTTTGCCGTCCTCGCTGAGCAGAGCGCCACCAAGTTGTTCAACCATGGGAACGAGGAAAGTCAAATAGTAAGGATAACGGAAGTCAAAGCCACGCCTCAAAAGAATTTCGCCTTTTCTTATAACGAGTTTCTCTGATACGTCTGCCATCTCTTCCCAGGTCTTCGGATAATCTTTTTCGGGGTCAAGCCCCACTTCTTTGAAGTACTTTTTGTTTATGAATATGCACCAGTTTGTGAGTTCCAGGGGCAATCCATAAAGTTTGCCATCATAAGTTACAGGGTCAAGCACGCCTTCAAGATAGTTATCGTATATTGCCTGAAGGCTGTCATACCCAACGGCCTCGGAATCGATAGGGGCTACTCTTCTATTGACAATGTAAGGGTACTCATCGTTGATTTCCATGTTAAAGATATCAGGCCCCTTATGAGCCGCAAATGCTGTCAAAACTGTTTCTTGAATCTTTCTTGAAGGATAAGTGACCCTTTTGATGGTTACATTGGGGTACATTCCTTCAAATTCTTCAATGTACTTATTTTCAATCTCCGTTCTGTTGGGATCTTCATGTGTCCAGAAAAGCAATTCGATCTTTTCAGCTCCCATAAGGAGCAATGAAAAGCTAAGTACGAGAAGAACCATTACAACACGCTTCATATTTCCCACCTCCCATGAAAAATTAGAAAAAATAGAAAAGGAACACAAATAAATTTTAGCACTATTAAACCAATAATGGGAAGAAAAGAAAGGCTTGTGCTTTTGCGAGATCTTGTTTGACGTTAGGATTCGAATATCTGCTTTTCAATGATAATGATTGTTAGCCTGTTCAAACCAGTTTCTAGAGCGAGAAATATCATATGAATCACCTGATGTGATTGTACATAACATGAGTAAAGCTATGTTTACCGATAAAGTAGCAATGAAAAACAGTGTTTCAATGCTCTGAATAAACTGAAATGTGGCTGGTATAATTTAAATGTTTACCGAGGAGGGATGTCGCATGATAAACATGGGAGATAAAGCTCCTGATTTCTCGCTTGTAAATACGGATTTCAAATCCGTGAGGTTATCTGATTTTCAAGGGAAAAAGAGAGTGTTGCTTTTTTACCCCGGAGCTTTTACAAGTGTTTGTCAAAAAGAGCTTTGCGCTTTCAGGGACAGCATTTCAATGTTTGGAAAACTCAACGCAATTGTGCTGGGCATCAGTGTTGATAGCCCATTTGCCAACAAATCGTTCAAAGAGCAAAACATGATTACTTTTGAACTTCTTTCAGATATTACAAGGGAGATTTCAAACACATACTGCGGGTTATACAATGATTTTGCGGGTGTCGAGGGATACAACGTTGCACGTAGAAGCGTATTTGTAATTGATTCACGGGGAGTCGTAACGTATTCCTGGGTTTCAGAAGATCCAGCCCGTGAACCAGAATATGATAAAGTGCTGGAAGAAGTGGAAAAGGCTTAATTTTCGAGAGATTTGTAGTATTCCCAAAGTTTTTCCGCCTCTTCTAAAGATATCTTTCTTTCTGAAAAAAGCCAGGGCTTTCTTTTTGAGATTTTATCGTTGACTTTCTTGAGAATATCTTCGGGGTTTATATTGTTATCACGTGCAAAAAGCCAACTGAGCAAGAGTGCATCGTAAACTATATCCCCCACTTCAAAAGAGGCTTTTAATCGGTTTTTCATGGAGAGTTCTGCTTTGAATTCCTCTATTTCAGAAACAAGCTCTTTTAGAGCATCTTCAGCGGTCTGTTTTGCTCCCCAGGGACACCTGTTGATGGTTCTTTCCAATATATCAAGCAGCTTGTACATTTCTTTGGCAGCGTTTTTTAACAACAGTTCCCCGGTTTTTGCAGGGTCGACCTTTTTGAGATTATCTTCTGTTTCCTTGACCCACTGCACTCCTTTAGCTTCTTTTAATTGTGGTAACGGGGAAATCAGATAATACAGGAATAATTCGTTGCTGTTTTCTATGTATTTTTCAGCGAAAAATCTGCCAATTTCCACCTCTATGCCAAGAGAACGGAGAAAAAAAGTTTTCAATTCATCTCGCGGATCTCCGGAACTCAGTTCTACTACGGGAAGGCTCAATGTACCGAATTCTTCTATCGCTAGCACTCTTCCGCCAGTTTCGCACACCCCAACAGCTAATAATCGCATCATCATCGCCTCCTATGCATTATTCTACTTCAAAAGATGAAAAGATGATTTTTTGACACAAGATAAAAGGATTTGCACTTGAATTCAGTTCACTTTTTCACAGAAATGTAAAAAGGCTCATGGTTCTTTTTGGCCAGATACATGGCTTCATCGCCTCTTCGGAGAAGTTCTTTAAGATCATTGCCATTTGTTGGAAAGATCGAAATGCCGAAACTTGCGGAAATTTTCAAAGTCTTATTTGATATTTCAAAAGTTTTTTCCAGGTTCATTAATAGCTTCTTTACGGTTTCAATTGCTCCGGCGGTATCTGTATCAGGTAAAAGGAATACAAATTCATCTCCACCAACCCTTGCTACCACATCGCTTTCTCGCAGTGATGCTTTGATACGGTCAGCTACTTGTTTTAATAAAATATCCCCGATTTCATGCCCAAAAATATCGTTGACTTTTTTAAAACCGTTTAAGTCCATGTACAGTACACTCAGGGGATTGTTGTATCTTTTTGCCAAAGCGAGCTGCTGCGAAGCGTGTTCAAACAGAAATCTTCGATTTGGAAGACCGGTTAAAGCATCATGTGTGGAGATAAAAGCCAGCTTTTTCTGTTGTTCTTTTAACCTTTTCTCAGATTCAAGCCGTTCTAATAGAAAGCCTAAAGTCTTGCTCATAATCTCTGCCATTTCAACGATCGTACTGTCAAAAATCTCTGGGGATTCAAAAGTATCCAGGTTGAATAGTGCCTTAATTTCTTTGTTAACAATAACGGGTATAGAAAGCGTTGCCTTTATTTTATCGAGTTTTACACCCTTTTGCAGTACATTTAACAATTCTTTGTCCAGATTATAGGCTTGTTTAATATCTTTTATAACAATTACTTCGTCCGTTTCGGGGCGAATCAGTTCATTGGGTTTGAACCGCAGATGCTTTAATTTTTCTAAATCATAGCCAACTGTGGCGACATACGTATATATTCCATTTTCTTTCAGCAAAATGCTCCCGGCTTGGGCACCCGGAATTGCACGAATACATCTCTGTAATAAATCATCGAAAGGATTTTCAATAAAATCTCCTTGAAGAATTTTTGCTAGAATTTCCAGCAGGTGATTATGGAAGTTAACCCATTTTTCAAGCAAATCTCTATCTTTTTTAAGCCGTGTAATGTCTCTTGTTATACCAACTACTCCGATAATATCACCACTGGAATTACAGAGAGGGTGAAGTTTTGTTTGAAAATGGAGTTGTTTGCCATTTTGCACCATGGACCATTCGTATTTCTTCGTTTCACTTTTCAGAACCCTTTTGCTAATCTCTATATGAGATATTCCGCTCTTGCCAAACAGTTCCAAAGCAGTTTTCCCTATACATTCAGAGGGCTTTATGCCAAATTCATCGATCCAGCGTCCATAGAGCCCTGTAACTTTGAAATCTCTATCCAGGGTGAATACAAAATCTTCCATTGAACTAACCAAGGCACGGAATTTCTCTTCATTTTCGAAAAGCTTTTCTTCAAATTTTCTGCGTGCAGTTATATCTTCGCCTGAACTCAGCACTCCAGTGATTTTGCCTTCATCGTCTTTCAGGTAGGTATTATGCCATGAAATGAGTTTTTCTTTGCCTTTTCTTGTCAAAATGGGATTTTCGAAACACTCATAAGGTTCCAAATCCCCTGAAATGATAGAAGAAAAGATTTCCCTGACATGGTCGCGAATTCTTTCTGGAATGAAATTGTCAAACCAGTTTTTGCCGATTATTTCCTCTCTTGCACATTCCAAAACTGAACATCCCTTTCGGTTGATGTCGAGAACATAACCCCTGGTATCTATAATAACCATGATTACCCTGGCAATGTCGAAATATTTTTTTGCTTTGTCCCTTTCAGCTTTGATCAGTTCAAGGGCTTTCTTTCTTTGAGAGATGTCCCTTATGACGCTTTGAATGTAGATAGGTTCTCCTTCATTATCTTTCACCAATGAAAGGTTTATCTCGACAGGGATTTTTGATCCATCTCGCTTAATGAGAGTCCTTTCATAGATGGGAAGGTGACCTTTTTCCATAAGAAGCTCCAGCTTTTTTTGCGCATCTTCAAGTTCATCATGAGGAATTATCTTATCAATCTCGAGGTTTTGTGCATCATCAAGGTTGTAACCAAGCATTTCAGCGGCTCTTGCATTGAACTCCAATTTCTCTGTCCTTATGTCTTTTATGATCACGGCATCGTTTTTGTTATCGAACAACGCCTTGTACTTGTGTCTTTCTTCTAAAAGTTTCTTTTTAACATTTTTTCTCTCTGAAACGTCTTTGACTGTTATTTGGATGAAAGCTTCTTTATCCACACTGAACTCATTCATGCTTATTTCAGCGTCAAATGTGGAGCCATCACAACGTAAAAAGCACCATTCGAAAGACTGAGGTTTCCCCTGGTAAGCCAGATAGAGCTTTTTCAAGATACCGTGTTGCCCCGAACTATCTGGCTGCTCCGGTGGAGAAAGGGCATCGAGAGCTTTTCCTGATAGAAGTTTTCTATCACATTTAAATAGCTGAATAGCCTTAGGATTGCAGTCAACAATTTTATTCAGTTTGACTATCAAGATTGCATCGTTAGAGCTTTCAAAAAGGGTTTTGAATTTTTTTTCAAGAAGGCGCTGTTCTTTCTCTTTGACAGCTTTCTTCTTTAAAAAAAGAGACAATCCCCAGATTACGAAAACAATACCAACAATGCTTAAAAACGGATAAAGATAGCCACTTACTATTGACGGTGTTCTTACAAATTCTTCAAGCAAGCCAAGCAGCATTCGGTAGGTAAATAATCCCCAACCTATAATAAGCCATAGATTGTCTATGCTCATAATATAATAAAAGGCTATGACAAAAGCAGCAAGCAAAAAACTTCTCGATAAAACATTGGGAATGTTTAAGAAATCTCTTTGGGGAAAAATGAATAACCATGCGACTATAATTGCAGCTGCTATTGTGCACCAGATCAGGTATTTTTTCCATTTTCTCCGTTTCTGCATGGCGTTCTCCCCATAACTTCTGTGTTGCCCTATGTTTTATATTATATAATATCACAGCAAAAAAACACTTAACCACAACTTATTCACTGCTTTCAAGAATTTTTTCGGAATTATACAATCTGGCGGTTAAGAATATTACAATTGCCATGACAGCCAAGTTACTCAGTATCATGAGGAGAAACCTCAGCGTTGAAATCTGTGAAGTAATGATGTCCTTCATGTTGAATACGCTATTGAGTATTGGAATCAATGATACTATCAGATTTTTTGGGGAGTCCATCTGCATGGTGGCAACTCCCATTATAACCGCACCGATGTAGAAGGGCATAACATAAGCCCCGCCCTCTTTCATACTTTTCGCAAGGCTTCCAAGCAGTACCATTACGGCCGAAGCGAGCCCTGCAACCGTTAGGATAGTAATCAGAAGACAAAGCAATTTAAGCGGGGTTAAAGCAGAAATATTCATCGACAAACCGCTGTTAGGCATGCTTCCCAGGATCGAGAACGCTATTACTAGACCAATAAAGGTTGA
>QNAR01000057.1 GCA_003643975.1 Thermotogae bacterium
ATGATCTCGTAATCGTATTTAAGGTTTTGTCCAACGATTTTTAAGCCAGGTCGAGATAGCAGGTCGCTCAATACTCGTATCACTTCTTTCGAAGCTGGCTGCCACTGCGCGGTATCATGCCCCACAGGAAGGTAATAACCTTTACCTTCTTCAAAGGAAAAGGATATCCCGACAATTTCAGCTTGGTGCGGATCCAATGATGTTGTTTCAAAATCAATTGATACCAGTGAATTCTTCTTTAGTTTTTTCAAGAACTGCTGAAATTCATCATCAGAAGAAATCAAATTGTATTCCAGTTCTCCGCCCTTTCTCTCCTCAGATGCATCAGAATATAATTCAAATTCCTTTATCAAAGAAGAGAATTCCATAGCCATAAAGACTTTTCGCAATTTATTTTTATCCAAACCCGTGTATTTGAGTGCATCTAATGACAGTTTTAAGTCAGCATTTGTTACAAGCTGTACGAGATTCCTTGAAAGCTCCATGAGCTGTTTGCCATCCACGAGTTTTCGCCTTAGAGCTGGAGATAACTGTCTAATGCTCGAATAGATATTATCTATTGATTCGTACTTTTTCAGAAGATCTTTGGCCGTTTTTTCTCCTATGCCTTTCACACCAGGTATGTTGTCCGAGGTATCTCCAACAAGCGAAAGATAGTCGTGTAGTTTGGATGGCGGAAATCCAAAAACTTCCAAAACTTTCTGCTCATCATATTCCTGGAGATCAGTGAGACCAGAAACAAAGCGCAACACTCTTACGTTTCCACCGACAAGTTGAAGGATATCCTTGTCTCCAGAAACGATAATAACTTCATCTACCCGGCTTTTGAATTTCGTGGCTGCTGTCGCGATTATGTCATCTGCTTCGAGTCCAGGAATAGAAAGAAACTTTATTCCAAAACCCTCAACAATATCCGGTATCCATGAAAGTTGTGAAACAAGGGCATCAGGCATTGCTTTCCGGGTAGCCTTGTAATCTTCATACATTTTATGCCGATGGGTTTCCTCTTTTCTATCGAAAGCGAAGAGAGCATAATCACCGGTTTCCATCTTCTCCTTTATGAACTTAGAAAGCATCCTGGCTGTGCCAAAAAGGGCGTTTGTAGGTTCCCCTTTTGAATTCGTAAGGGATACGTCAATAGCGAAATAAGCTCTATATACAATAGCCGTACCATCGAACAAAAACAATCTGTTGGCCATACTCAGTCCACTCCTTCTAATTCATCCAGGAGGGCCACAGCACGCCTAAAATGGGGAATAACAATGGAGCCACCGACTATTAAAGCAACATTAAAAGCCTCCATAAATTCTGCTCTTGATATCCCAAGTTCCTTGCACTGCAAAATGTGATAGGTCACACAATCATCACATCTCAATACCATGGAAGCTACAAGACCAAGAAGCTCCTTGGTTTTTGCATCAAGAACCCCTTCCCTGTAAATGGCTGAGTCTAAAGAGAAGAATCTCCTGGTGTTGATATCACCGGTTTCTAAAATCCTGTTGTTCATCGTTCCCCTGAATTTCCTGAATTCATCGATTTTCCCCATGAAGCAATCCCCTTCCCAAACGCGTTATATTTGAAGCTTAAAAAGGTCAATTGCGTTTTCGCATAAAATGGTACTGCAACTTGAAGCCGAGATTCCTTTCAGCTCCGATATCAATTCAATAACAAACCGCACATAAGCTGGTTCATTTCTCTTTCCCCTGTACTTCTGTGGGGGCAAATAAGGGCAATCAGTCTCTGACAAAAAATGTACTAATGAAAAGTGGCGCACTATTTCTCTCAATTCGTTATTTTTAGGATATGTAAGCGGTCCACCAATTCCCAGCTTAAACCCCAGATCGACAAAACGCTTAGCATCAGCTATGGTACCCGAAAAAGCGTGGATAACACCATGCAGTTCTCCTTTGAATTCCTTTATAATCTCATAGGCATCATCATAAGCATCCCGAACGTGTACAACAACTGGAAGTTTTAGCTCTCTGGAAAGAAATAATTGTTCCCTAAAAACCCTCTTTTGTATTTCTTTAGGCGATAGATTTCTGTAATAATCAAGACCGATTTCTCCTATAGCGACTACTGTTTTATATTCAGCTAAAATTCTCATTTCTTCTGTGTAATTAGATGGTGTATCATTGCTTTCATGTGGATGAATCCCTATCGCTGCGAAAATATTCTCATGCTTTGATGCAAGTTCAACGACCCTTTTTGAAGTTTCAAGGTCTATACCTATTTCTATAAGGAATTCAAGTTCACCATTCTTCAGTTGTGAAATGATGCGTTCTCTATCATGGTCGAATTGTTTAAAAGAAATGTGAGAGTGAGTATCGCAAAGTCTAAGCGTTTGCTCTGATGTGGACGATGTCTCCATCATGTACAACCTCTTCCCTTCCAACCAGCCGTAGAAGCCCCAGTTTTTTTGCTTCAGCCATGCTCCCGGCTTTCATAAAGTCATCATAAGAGATAACCTCTGCTTTGATAAATCTTTTCGCTAGGTCTGTATGTACTTTAGCGGCACAATCTAAGGCTGTCGCGCCTTTTTTTACTGTCCAGGCACGAACTTCATCCTCTCCTACAGTAAGGAACGAGATAAGCCCCACATGTTCATAAACAACGCGTGAAAGCCTTTGAATACCACTTTCTTCAATGCCAAGTTCGCTCATGAACAGTTCCCTGTCCTCTGCTGAAAGGGCATTCAATTCTTGCTCTATTTTCCCTGATAGCTCCAAATAGGCAAATTTATTTTCCTCGCAGCTTTCTACGAGTTTTTCCTTACCGTTATATTTCTTAGTGCTGAATTGATCTTCATCTAGGTTAGCCACAACAATTACGGGTTTCGCCGTAAAAAGAGAAAGCGAGCCTATTCTTTTTAACTGTTCTTCGGCCAAATTCGCAGTACTCACAAACTTTTCTTGCTCGAGAATCTGACTGATTCTTTCAAGGATTTCTTTTTCAGCTGATTCATCTGGTGACAATTTCTTCTTTTTTTCCGTTTCTGAAAGCCTTAGGAGTCTATTTTCAACTACTTCTAAATCCCTGAGCAGCAATTCCGACTTTATAATTTCGAGCTGTTTCACAGGTTCTTCTGCTTCTGGTGGCCAGGGCACTGAGGGGCTTTCAAAAGCTCGAACAACGGCTAACAACGAATCTGCGTTTTGAATAAACTGAAAAATTCTGTTTTTTTCTTTCCTATTAGCAGAAAGATCATATCCGGGGATATCTATAAAAGAAAGGGTTGCATATGTTGTCTTTTTAGGCTTAAAAAGTTCGGAAAGCCGTTCCACCCTTTCATCATGTATCTTAGCAACGCCGGTTAAAGGCTCATTCTTATGAGCATGCTCCTCTAAATTAACGCCTGTTAGCAAAGAGAAAATGGTAGTCTTTCCACTCATAGTTAGACCAAAAATACCTATCTCCATCAAAACTCCCCCCATCACGATTTAATGGGAAATGGTGTACATATATATATTACCAGATATCCAAACATATGCGAAGCACATCAGAAGCCAGAATCAAGCGCAATCCTATAAAATATCAAGTAAGACCGGAGCAAATACGACTGAAGGAAAAGCAAAAACACTCCATAATCAAGACTTAATGCTTTTTAAAGGGAAAGCATCCTTATATTTCTGTATTTTGCAGCCTTTAAAAGCATGTTGACTCTTTCTACTTTCTCATGTGGTTCACCTTCAATTGATACACCATTTTCCATCTTTTTCAAAATTCTATCAAGGTCAACATAACTGATACCCATCGCACTTTCATCTGTTAATCCGGGGATCAAGTCAGGTGAAGGCTGCCTGTTAAATATTTCATCTGGTATATTCAATCTTTTTGCCAGCTTAAAAACATCGGTTTTATACAGGTGAAGAAGGGGTTCTATATCGGTCGCATCGTCCCCCCATTTTACATAAAAGCCTGTTAAATATTCCGTCTTATTTGTCGTCCCAACAACAGCATACCCCTTTTTCTCAGCTTCCAGATAAAGCAGGCACATTCTGACTCGATGCTTTGCGCGATAATAAGCCATGCCCTTTCTCATTTCGGCATCGCCTGAGTTTTTCAAATCATTTATGAATACGTTTGTCCCGCCCTGAGCTTCCCATTTTTTTAGTGCGTACCTTTTTTTGATACTGTATGGTATCAGAAATGCTGGCGGTTGCAATTTGTATACACCCAAAGCTCTGAGAACAGGAGTGATTTTTGCTATTTTATAGGGTATTCCAATCCAGTTACAATACTTAACACCAAGCTTCAAACTGTCTGGCGAGGAGTCTCTTTCTGGCAATAGCATGCCAAAAACCCTTTCCTTTCCGAGAGCTTCAACGCAAAGTGCAGCGGTGACAGCTGAGTCAATTCCCCCACTGATCCCCACTATTGCTCCAGCGTAGTTGTACTTTTCGATAGTTTTCCTTATGAACTCTACGATTTTCTCCATAGTATCACCTACCACTACTTTAGCACTTGGAAAAGCGAAATTCAAAAATCGGCTTGACTTAGTATTGTGAAGATACGTGAAGCTCAGAGGGCAAGAAACTAACAACAAGACCTGTCTCATAGTAAAGCGGGTATAGGGTATAGGGTCTAGTGTTTTTACTAAACCCTAAACCCGGTCTTTAGTACCCTAGACCCGATCTTACTCTTTTAGTAAAGAAAAAAGGGGACAATGTCCCCTTTGATGGCACGCCCGGAGGGAGTCGAACCCCCAACCTACGGTTTTGGAGACCGCCGCTCTGCCAGTTGAGCTACGGGCGTACACGCCACTATTATAAAGTATGTATTCCATAATTTCAAGTGGAAAATGTAGTAGAAAGAGATTTATTCCAATACAAAAGTTAGCATTATTCCAAAAAGCAGTAGATATAATATGAGAGCATTATCGAGCCTTTCAAAAATTCTCGGTAGTGGATTCAGGAATTTTTTCAACATGAAGAAAAGCGGTATCCCTGTCGCAATCATAATCAGAGCATCAAGAGTATGATGGGTATCAAAACCTATAATTCCATGAATGAAGACTGCAGCGACCATAATGCCATAGGCAAGCCACATGTTCCAGCGAAGTTTCATTTTTTCCTTAGAGACACCTACAAATATCAATTTCGAGAAACTGATAACTGTTCCAATGGAAGCAACCACGAGAAAATATTTTGCAGGCCCTGATATGGAATCCATAATACCATTTTTGGTGACAAAGCCAGATGTTAAGGGGGTACCCATAATCGCTGCAGAACCAACAAGTAATGGGATATACTCTTTTATATTGATTTTTCCTTTCCATTCCTGGATTTTTTGAGTTCCTAGTCTTTCTTTTATGTTTCCAGCGGTCATGAACAACAATCCCTTAAAAACTGCGTGACTGAAAGCGTGCCATGCTGCTGCCATATTACTTGCAGCTATGATAAAACCAATCTGAGAAAACGTGTGATAGGCAAGAACATCCTTAGCCTTCTTTGCATTCATAGCAAAAAGCACGCCAGCTACAGCGCTGAACGTACCAATCACAAGATAGAAATTTCTCAACCATTGAAAGGAGCCATATTGTAGAAACCGTATCACTAAATAATCCTCTATTTTTACCATCAACCCGGAGAGTATTGGAGATACTTCGGTGATAGCATTTGCATGGGCATCTGGAAGCCACATGGAGAGCAGAAATAAACCCGATTTAACCGAAAGCCCGGTGAAGATAAGAACAGCTGGCAGCTTGTCCATATAATCAAGTGCAGAAAAAGAGAAGGTTCCACTTTTCATGTAAACAAGTCCTATTCCTATAAGATAAAAGTTGAATCCAAGCGCTGAAATCAACATATATTTAACCGTAGCCCAGATTTGCTTCCCTTTTCTGCCGTAGGCAATTAAAATAAAGCCAATTATCGATGCGAGTTCAAAAGAGACGTAGACATTGAAAAGATCCCTGGTTATGAAAACAGCATTCAGTGATCCAAGAAGTAATGTGATCAGAGCATAAAAAAAACCATCGTAGCTTTTTTGAAGAGAATTCAACGTTATTGCTGAAAGAACCACTATCACAGCCAAAAGAAAAGGTAGAGCAAATTCATCATATCCTATGGAAATACCCAGTGTCCCCCAGTTACCTATGACCATTTCGAAGTTTTTTCCAATATTGAATAATAATATTACAATCGATGTTAACAGGGAAGTGAAAGTCAAAACAATGGTTATTTTTGTCCTTTGATTAAGTATTAGCGATACTCCACCAAGCAAAAGTGGGATAATACTCAAATAAAGAATCATTCCTCTTCTCCTTCTAACATTCCTTCTATTAAATCGATATCCACTGTATGATACCTGTTATGAAGCATGATTGTAAATGTAAGTAGTAAACTCAATATGGCGAATCCTATTACTATGCTGGTTATTATCACGGCCTGTGGTATTGGATCAGCGAAATGCACATTCTCAATGGGTAAGGAAGGGATTATTGGAGCTCTAGTACCCCCTTTTGAGGAAATAGCAGTAAAAAAAAGCGTTACAGAAGTTTCAACAATGCCAAGAGCCAGTATTTTCTTTATCAAATTCGATGTTAAAAGCATTCCTAAAGTCCCGAGAAAAGCACCAATCAACGATGTATATATAACCATATCGCTTATCATAGTGTCCCTCTTCTCACAACAAATTCGCTTGCCATCTTCCACGCCCCAGCATAGACTTTAAGACCAATCAAGAGGTTGATAAGCGGGATTACTCCCCCACTTAAAATGCTGCCATAGCTTTGCGCTTCATTGAGCCCGAAGGTAAAATTCGGGAATGATAATCCCATGGTCATCAGGGATAAAATAATAACAAGTGCGATATTTTCCAGGATTTTCATGCGCAATTTTTCATAATGCGAAAGAGCTTTAATAAAGCTTGAACTTACTCCGTATAAGACAACACTACTGGCAAGAATTACACCGCCAGCAAATCCCCCACCGGGCGATATGTGCCCATTTAAAACCACGTAGAGGAAGATTGTAACTGAAATAGCCATAATTCCAGAGCTATAAACCTGAGCTGTTCCAAAAATGGTCTGTTCAGAAAGTTCACTTCTGGGTTCGGCTTTCAGCATGATTGTGACCCCCAGAACACCCACGGAGAATACAATCACTTCAAAAAGAGTATCGTAAACTCTTGACCGCAAATAAACGGCGGTAACAGTATTGGGTATTTTTACCTTTTCTACCAGGGTATTAATCTTGGATTGCGCTTCAAGGGCTGCTGTAAAGTCAACCTGAAAAAAGAAAAGGACAAAAATATAGCACACGATGCTAATGGCCAGGATTCTTTTCAAATTCATAGGTATCTCTCCACGATATTTTTCAGTTCACCTGTTTTTTTTAATTCTATAAGGTCTGAGATTATGAAATTTTTGAGGTCATCAGCTCTATTTGATAGAAGAAAGATGTAATATGACTTACGCGACGGAACTGCTTCTATTTTTTCCATTGTTTTACCAAGCATCTTCAGATGAATGTAATCCACTTCGCGATCGTCTATTTTAAAGAGAACAGTTTCAAGATAGGGAATTTTCTCAAAAAAGTCCAGGTTTTGTACATTATCATCTATCAAACCACCGCAAACAATATCGATATTTCCAGATTTAAGGGCTTCGACCGCTTGTGAAGTACCTTCGAATTCTCTGGACTCAACATGATAACCTTCAAGTACCTGTATTCTGGAAATTATCTCCCATTCTAATCCTTGCAGTGTATTATTGCTGCGATATATCATATGAGGCGTCGGAACATAGCCAATTCTAACCCTTCGTTGTTTCTTGATTGCCATTATATATACCAATATAACAAGGGTGACACCGACAGTGAACTGAGTTAAAGCAACATCTGGTGCACCAAGAAGGAGCATTATCACAGAAGCAAAAAAGCCTAAAATCCCATACCAAATAACGGCTTTGAAATTGGTTTTAGCGGTTATTACAGACAATGCTGTTATAAGGTAAAAAACCGAAAAAGCAGTAACTGTGAAAAGCATCTTACCTCCTCTGTGAATTTAAAAAAGCTCGGGCAATAATGTGAGAAACGACCGGTCCTGAAACTATGAGTATCCCTATCAAAACAATTGCTTCCAGTGGGTTCAACAATTCAAAAAAGAACGCTGAAAGAGCCAGGAGACTAAGACCAATGGTATCAGAAATGCCAAAATAATGCAGAGACTGAACCAGGCTTTTGGCAACAATAGCTCGCATTGTCCCAACAACGACAAGGATTGCCCCACTAAAGAAAAAAGAATAAGCAAGTATTTTCATTTTCCATCCCTCATTCCCAAAAAAAAGGCTGCAATTATCGTTCCACCGGTGTTCAGAAAAAGGAAAATAAGGATAATTTCAGAAAGGTATCTTACTTCAGACGCGAGTTCTAGGAATATTAGCAATACGAGTGTTTTCAAAGTTATTGATGAGTAAGCTATGAGAAGCCGCCAGGGGTTCCGGTTTTTTGAATATATGAAAAGAGCGCCAAAAGAATAAAGTATAATTCCAGTTACTATAAAGATTATCATTCCTTTTTCACCTCGTGG
>QNAR01000058.1 GCA_003643975.1 Thermotogae bacterium
ATAAGTTATATTGAACCTTTTAGCGGCGGTGAATTGCTTGAATTTTTCTTCGTTGTTGAAGGAAAATTAATGTGCAAAAGAAATAACGAAGAAATTATTTTGGAAACAGGCGATTATTTTTACGCTTACAACCTAAAGGAAAACGTTGAGCTAAGGACATTTGAAGATACCGTACTTCTTTATGTTACTTCAAAACCTATATTTTCCTCCTTGAGCAAGGAAATAAAAGAATTGAAGGAAATAGTTGTGCATGTTGAAGAGAAAGATAACTATACACATGGACATGGCAAAAGGGTAAGAGATTTTGCTTATGCTGTTGGGAAAATGCTGAAGCTCTCCGAAGAGCAGATGGAAAAACTGCTCATGGGGGCTTTCTTTCATGACATTGGAAAAGTCCATGTGCCTGAGGAGATCTTAAAAAAACCTGGAAAACTGACTTCTGAAGAATTTGAATATATAAAGCAGCATCCGGAAAAAGGTGCACAAATGGTAAAGGGGACTTCGCTTGAATATATTTTGGATATCATACTTCAACATCATGAGCGTATAGACGGCTCTGGATATCCACAGGGTTTAAAGGGAAATGAGATACTCCTGGAAGCACAGATTATTGGGATTGTAGATAGTTTCGATGCTATGACCTCAAATCGCCCATACAGAGATGCTATGAGCTGGGAAGATGCTCTCAGGGAGTTAAAATCACTATCCGGCATAAAATATGATTCCCACCTGATAAGCGTTTTTGAAAAGTGCATTCAGATTGGCCTTATTTCAAAGAAGAAATTCAATCATAAAAAGCAATAACTTTCATTGGCTTCCTTTTTCGCAATACCACTGCAAAACTTTGTTATCATTCTTCGATGCGATATAATTAAATTGAAATTCATTCTATATTGGAGGATGATCAGTTTGATAAAGATAATCACGGATAGTTCTTGTGACCTTCCCAAGGAGATAGTGAGAGAATATGGTATTGAAGTTGTTCCTCTCAGCGTTGAGATTGATGGCAAACGATATATTGAGGGTAAGGATATAACGCCCGAAGAGTACTGGCAAAAGATGCAAAAGGCCAAAACGCTTCCCAAGACTTCGCAACCACCTCCTGCTATGTTTGCTGATGTCTTCAAAAAAATCATAGACGAAGGCAATGAACCTTTGTGTATTACCATATCCTCGAAACTGAGTGGAACATATCAGTCAGCATTGGTTGGAAACGACATAAGTGGCAACAAAGCTGTTGTGTTTGATTCTCTCGCCGGTTCTCTGTCTCACGGGATTCAGGTGCTCATGGCTGCGAGACTATCACAAGCTGGGAAAAAAATGAATGAAATTCTCAAAGAGCTTGAAAGATACAGAAAATCAGTGAAGATAATAATACCCCTCAATACACTGGAGAACATTGTAAAAGGCGGTAGATTGAGCAGGGTTCAAGGAACAGTTGCAAAGCTATTGAATATAAAAGTCATTCTCCACGGTGTTGAGGGTGAAGTTAAAATGTTGAAAAAAGTCCGTGGAACGAAGAGGTTCAGAGAAGCGATACTCGAAATAATAAACAATCTAAATCCTGAACCGGGGAGAATATTTGGGATTACGCATGTGGACAATTTAGAAGACGCGCTTTTCATTAGTGAAGCCTTAAAACGTTTTGGATCAGAAGTTATTGTAAATTCTATGGGGCCTGTTATGGCGACTTATGCGGGAATGAAAGGAATGATACTTGCGCTTTAGGGTGGTGACGTGAAAAGCGCTTTCATTTTTGTGATGCGCATTGTTATAACACAACCCTGAAAATGAACCCCACTAAAGGGATTTACCTTTTCCAAAAATCGCGGTAATCGTATTAGGAGCTTTCTTTATCTATGCTACATACTTTCTTCCCCATATAAAACATTCAGAGATTTTCAAATGGGAATTATGGAACATAATAAGAGGGGATAGATAATGGAGTACAGAAAATTAGGAAAAACCGGTCTTGAAATATCGCTCCTGGGGCTTGGAGGATTTCATCTTCTGGAAATATCCCTTGAGAAAATAAGAGGATTGGTGAAAATTTACCTTGATGCCGGCGGAAACTACTTTGAAACTGCCCATGCTTATGGGAATGGCGAATCCGAAAGGAAGCTGTCAAAGGTCCTTCCTTCTTCAGGGGTGGTTATTGCTACCAAAACGGGAAAACGAACAGCTGAAGAAGCCAAACGAGAGCTTCTTAAAAGTCTGAAGAACCTCAACAGAAAGCATGTGGACATTCTCTTCTTACATGCGGTTACAGACGATAAAGATTGGGATAGAATAATATCCTCAGGTGGTGCGATTGAAGCTCTTGAGTGGGCAAAAGTTGAAGGCCTGGTTAGGTTTGTTGGCATAACAAGCCACGGTTATGGTGGTACATTATTGCGTGCCTTAAAGGAATATCCCTTTGACCTTTTCATGACCCAATTCAACTATTATGACCGCTTTAACTTTCCCGAAATTGAGACAAAAGTGCTTCCTTTTGCCCTTTCAAACAACATTGGAATCATTGCCATGAAACCCCTTGCTGATGGCTTCCTTTTCAGAAGTGTTGAAAGAGCCTTCAGATATGTAAAGACCTTGCCGGTTTCCTGTATCGTAAGCGGCATCAACTCTTTGGATCAGTTGAAAAGGGATATCGAGGTTCTTGACTTACCCGTGTATGATGAGCTCGAACTTGCAGAGCTTCAAAGGCTTGCCCCGGAACTCGGCAATTACGTGTGCAGACTCTGCCTTGAATGCCTTCCCTGCCCTGAAGGAATAAACATACCTGCGTTTTTTCTTGCAGAAGGGCGTTTTGACCGCCAGATGCTCAATGGTGAATATGAAGATGTCCAAGATTATGCATTAAGGGATAGGCTTGCCCATTGGTTTCAAAGTGAAAAACAGGCGAGGTTAGAATATCAGACCCTTTCACCAGGCGTTAGCGAATGTACAGAATGCGGAGTGTGTTCTCAGCGCTGCCCGTATAACATCGATATCCCCAGAAAGCTGAAGATAGTAGAATCGAAGTTTGAAAAGGGGTACATCTGGTAATCTCAAAGTAATTTCGCTTTTCTTCAAAAGCTGCTGCTTTCTTAAATACTCTCCATTCCAGGTGCTGTTATGGCTTTCGTGATAAGAATTTTAACCTTTCAACAAAGCCCCAATACCCACAAGCCCCACACCAGTATGACAAACCAGTGATTGGGTAACGCTCCCATAAATAATATCCTTGATACCATCGGCAGAAAAGCTTTTGTTCAAGAATGCCACATGCTTTTTGGTTTCTTCGCTACTGTCTGAGGTATAAATAGCCGCGAGCTCTACCTCTGAAGCATCAACAAATTCTTTCAGTTTTTTATAAAGCTCTTTGATAGCCCGTTGCATGCCTCGAGCCTTTGCAATGCTATGGTATATACCGTCTTCATTTACCGTTATAACTGGCTTCAGGTTTAAGATATCGCCAATTGTGGCGCTGACTTTGCCTATTCTTCCGCCAGCTTTCAAATATTTCAACGTGGGTACACAGAAAAAGACCTTTGACTTCTTTACAGAAGCTTTTAATGCTTTAACAATATCATCGAATTTAGCACCCTTTTCTATCATGTTTATACTCTTTATGGCAATAAACCCTGCTCCAATAGAAATGTTCTTTGTATCTATGAGTTCGACTTTAGCATCATCGTGTTTTTTCATAAACTCATCGGCAACAACCCTGAAGAAATTATGAGTGCCGCTTAGGCCGCTGGAGATATTCACTACAATTATCTCTTTGTATCCCCTTTCATACAAGCTTTCAAAACAAGAATTCACATCATCAAAAGAGGGTAAAGAAGTTTTTGGTAGTGCGTTTTCCATGTAAGAAAGCAGAGCTTCTGTTGATAAACCTTCATTGTCTTTGTACTCTTTTCCATCTAGTATTATTTTCAAAGGTACAACTTCAACAAACTCCTTTTCGGCATATTTACCTGATAAATCGCATCCGGAGTCAATCACCAGTCCGATCATAATATCCCCCACCTTCCTTTTCATTATTGCGTATTCAAAAAGTCTGTGATGTCTGAGTAAAGCTGCAGAGAAAAATCCATTTGTTACGCTTTTTGACCTTTAATCATCTAAAAATAATTATACCAATTCAAGACGGCGATTAGTCTAATTAGCTAAACTATTTCAATACTTGTCGGTTTAAGTGCAAACTCGTCTACGAATACCATGCGATAATTCGTACAAAAGCTTTTCGTATTCACTGATCGTTGGTTATGGTGGATGATATACGATTTGATGAAGGCAATAATCGAAGCGAAGTCTCGAAAATCGCCGTTAAAAGGTGTAACAGAAGAATTAGAAGACTTAATAACCTTAGTTTGAAATAATCAAAAAACAGGCGGAAAAATCCGACCGCTTTTTGTTATATAGAGGGTGCTATGATTATAGTGGTGTTTAAAAGCTTGAAAAGGGAGGAAGCAAAATGAAGAAAATCGGTATCATCATTTGCGCACGCTATCAGAATTGTGGTGGTGGAAAATGCTTCAAGGCAATGAGAGAACATGTAGGCGGTTTTACAATATATCCAAAAGATGAGGAACTCCAAATTGTGGGATATTCGACTTGTGGAGGTTGCCCTGGAGGAAATGTCGAGTACGTGCCTCAGGAGATGATAAACAACGGTGCTGAAGTGATTCATCTGGCAACAGGGCTTGTTGTAGGATATCCACCCTGTCCATGGATTACCCATTTCAAAGAATTCATAGAAAGCCATTACGAAATCCCGGTAGTAATCGGAACGCATCCCATACCTTTGAAATACTACACCGCGCACAAAAAACTGTCTTTCTGGGATGAAGCTAAGATGTATTCAATTGCAAAACATCTTATGGATGAAGACAAAGCAATTATGAAAGCATATGACTGATAAAAATATTTCTTGATCCACTAAATTAATTTCAGTAGCTTATTTAGTCCTTTTAATGAGAGGGGGAAGAGCAATGAAAATATACATATCGACTGATATGGAAGGCGTCGCCGGAGTTGTTTCCTGGAACGAGATGGAACCGCCCACAGGAAGAGAATGGACTGCGATGCAAGATACGGAGCTCAACTGGTTGATACAAGAAATTCAAAACTCTCCATTAAACAACCAGATAGAAGAAATAGTCATTTGCGATTCTCACGCAAGGGGCGAAAACCTGCGTTATGGAGCGATTAATGACAAAAGAATCAGCTGGATAAGAGGCTATCCCCGACCCTTTTACATGATGGAAGGGCTTGATAGCTCCTTTAATCTTGTGATGTTTATTGGATATCATGCCAGAATAGGTTCCTGGCACGGAGTTATGGACCATTCCTATTCATCATCTGCAATTTACAACATAAGACTAAATGGAACTGAAGTGGGTGAAGTTGAAATAAACACTTATTTCGCGGGATGGCATGGTGTTCCTGTTGGGCTTGTCTCAGGAGATGATATCCTGCGCCATCAGCTAAAAGGCTTCTTGGATGTACCTTATGTACAGACCAAAGAGGGAATAGGCAGGTTTTCAGCAAAAGTTTATCACCCGGATATAGTAAAAGAGAACTACTCAAAAGCATTTAAAGAGTTGCTTGATAAACTGCCAGACCTAAAAGCTTTAAAACCAGCTCCTGAAACCGTGCTTGAAATAGATCTCTGCACCACGGTAATTGCCGATGCAGTTTCAGTGATCCCGGGGTTAAAAAGAATCAGCGGCAGAACGGTCAGATATGTTTCTACAAATTATCCTGATGTTCTTAAAATGATTCTTACAGTAGCTATGCTTGGCGGAAGGTTTGCTAATTATAAGTAACAACTAACGTAGCTACATTTTATACACGGGTAAAAATATTGATATTTAAAACTTTTTGGGCGTTATTACCATAATTCTTGTGTTATCTATTTATAATAGGGTGTCCCAAAAATCAGTAACAGCTAACAATAACAGCCAACTTTCTTGGTTTAGGTTATCTCAATGTTACCACCGTTGAAATTTTGGAGGCTCACCTTTTTTGTGACACTTCTATATTATAAATAGCATTTCCAATTGTATTTACTCTTTTACGCCACCAGCGGTTAATCCACCGATAATATATTTCTGAAGGGTGAGTGTAAATATAATCACCGGAATGAGTATTATGGTTCCGGCAGCAGCAAGTTGCCCCCATTTTGGAGCATATTGTCCCATGAAACCATTCACGGAAATTGGAGCAGTTTTTGTCGTATTGCCTGTTAGCACAAGGGCATATATATATTCATTCCAGGACATGATAAATGCAAATACGGCTGCAACTACCAAACCAGGTGCTGTGAGCGGCAAAAAGATCTTCCAGAAAATCTGCTTTCTATTACACCCATCAACACGTGCTGCCTCTTCGAAAGAAATCGAAATTGAACTGAAGAATGGCAATAATAACCAAATCACATAAGGTATATTGAAACTCGTATGCGCTAATATGAGAGAAATATAAGAATCAGTCATAGAAAGTGAGTCAAAAACCATGAATAATGGAACCGCTAATGCTATTTGCGGTATCATTCGAGACACAAGAAAAGAATATGAAAGAACCTTCCGACCTTTAAATCTGAATCTCGATATTCCATAAGAAGCCATCGAACCAACCAAAAGAGAAATTGCCGTGGAAGATATACCCACTATAAGACTATTCTTTATAGAAGGTAAAAAATCGCTTTTTTGAAACACCTTTTTGTAGCTATAAAGAGTAGGCTTAAAACTGAATGGGTTGCTATTTCTTATATCGAGGTCTCTTTTAAAGCCATTACTCATTATTATAAATATGGGAAAAAGTTCAATAGCAACTATAATAATGGCAACCGTAAACGTAACCCATTTTATTATTGTTTTTTTCTTTCTTATATTCGCCATGAGCTTCACCAAACCTACATAGTGTCGATATCCATATTTTTTCTTACCAGACTAAATGCAAAAAGAACACTGACTACTATGAGTATAACTGCCATCGAGGACGCATATCCAAGTTTACCGAATTCAAAAGCTTGCTTGTGAATATATAGAGAATAAAGCATTGTTCCGTTCCCACCGGGACCACCATTTGTCATGACAAAAACCTCAGAAAATATTCTCAAGGCATCTATAATTCTCAGAAGAATTGCCGTAGTAATGGTCGGTCTTAGCATGGGAATTGTTATTGTGAATGTTTTTCTGAAAAAACCTGCGCCATCCAATTCCGCAGCTTCCATGATATCTTTTGGCAATCCCACAAGACCTGCATACAGAATCACGAACATAAATGGCCACATTCTCCAAATATCCTGAACAATTACAGCGGAATATGCAAGGTTTTTATCAGAAAGGATTCCTTGAGGAAAATCAAACCCAACCAAACTAAGTAAATAGGTGATTGCTCCATAACCAGGTTGAAGCATAAGTCTCCATGTTAGACCAGATAAAACCGGAAGAGTAAAAACAGGCAAGAGCAGTAATGTTCTTAGAACTCCTGATATTGGAAATTCCCTGTTAAATAGTAAAGCAACTAGAAAGCCTATTACAAGCTCAATTGGGATAGCAATGAATATAAATCCTAGCTGTAAAAAAAGTGAATGCCAGAATTCATGATCGTTTATTAGATCAAGGTAATTTTTGCCCCACATGAAAAACCTATTTCCACTATCCACTTGTGGCCAATTGAAGAATGAAATGACCATAGAATAAATTATGGGGAAAAGAAGAATAATCCCCACCAATATAATTGCTGGTAAAACAAAGTAAAGATAAGAAGGAACTCCCTTGCGGGAGTCCCTTCTAAGAGTCTCAGATCTATTTCTCATACTTGTCTAGCAACTCCTGTACCTGTGATATCATGTTATCAACAGCAGTTTCTGGATCAACAGCACCAGTAACAGCTGCAAGCCAATTGACTTTAATTTTTTCGGAGATTTCAGGATAATAAGTTACTCTGTTAGGTCTGCTTACAGCAAAGAGCCCTGATTCAGCCATTCCTTGATACCAGGGGCTTTTCGCCAGGAGCTCTGGATCTGTTAACAGATCTGTTCTAACAGGGGTCATACCGTCTTCAGCAAGCTTTTTTCCCGCATCATGGGAATTTAACCAGTAAGCAAATTCAGCTGCTGCTTCAACGTTTTTGGAGGCTTTTGGTATTCCAAGAATCCAACAACCTCTCACAGCAGCCCTTCTGGCAGGACCAGCAGGAGGAGCAGTGTAAATGATTTTTCCCGCTACGAGTGATTCGTCTTCATTTTCATGAGTTGGGATTATTCCAGGCCATTGGAACATGGAGAAAACCTTCCCATCACTAAATGCGGCAATTCTTTCACTATGACCCATATCATTCGCCCCTGGAGGTGCATACTGCATCAATCTTTTGTAGAAGAGAATTGCTTCGATAGCTTTTTCTTTGTCAAGGGTTATAACATATTTCCCATTCACTTGTTCCATAAAATGCGTTCCAAATGCTTCAAAGAACATTATTGCTTCACATGTTGAGCCTTCTGTGTTCTTTGTAAAGGGCGCAAAGCC
>QNAR01000059.1 GCA_003643975.1 Thermotogae bacterium
AAAAGCCAAAAATAGAAGAAAGTCTGGTAAAAGGGGTGGCATCTGCCCTGCAAAAAGCACCAATTAGAAATTCCGGGAGGCTTTACCTTAGTGATCTATGGGCAATCACTTCGCTACCTGAAGATCTGATAATCGAAGTTCTTTCTCAAAACACCTTTGAACTTCCTGAAGGTGCCAATTGTGTGGTAGATGACAGACGCAGAAAAAAAAGAATAATATATCCCAAAAACCATAAAGCCGATAATGCAGAGAATGAAAACCATGACCAGGGTGATAATTAAACGTTGTCCTGACTATTCACAGGTAAAAGCAAAGCTACAGGAAAGTTTTGAAAGTCTGCACATTGAAAGTTTGTTTACTCGAGGCGAAAAAGTGCTATTAAAGCCCAACCTGCTCACCGGGAGAAACCCTGAAGCAGGCGTTACAACACACCCTTCTTTTCTCGCTGCCGTTATAGAATTATTTCAGGACATGGGGCTGAATTTGGTGATTGGTGATAGCCCTGCAAATGGCAATACCCAAAAAGCTGCTGCCAAAAGTGGCATTGAAGAGGTATGCAAAAAATACGGGGTAAAGCTTGTAACTTTCAGCGATCCTCAAAAACTAAAAAACACCAATAACACGCTAAAAGAGTTCAGAGTAGCAAAGCAGGTATTGGAAGCGGATTCCTTCGTAAACTTGCCAAAGCTAAAAACACACTCGCTTATGACCCTAACTCTGGCGGTGAAAAACACATTCGGCTGTATTGTAGGTTCTGAAAAACAAATTTGGCACGTAAAGGCAATTACAAGAGAACGTTTTGCAAATATGCTCATTGAACTGCATAGATTGTTGAATCCAAAATTGAACATTCTCGATGGTGTAATAGGAATGCATGGAAATGGGCCTTCCAATGGAAAAGTAGCGAATTACGAAATTGTGGCGGTTAGTGAGAGCGGATTTGCTCTGGATGATGCTATTGCCAGATTGTACGAGATACCAATAGAAATGGTTCCAACTATTTTCTTTGCCAAAAAATTGGGGCTTACTCCTGCGTATGAAATACAGGGTGATTCACCGGCGGTGATTGATTTCAAGCTGCCCGATGGCATCCGGCCCATAAACAGGCCATCTTTATTTTCAAAATTGTTGTCAAGGATTCCTACAATCGACAAGAATAAATGTGTCAATTGCGGGGAATGTGCGGAGCATTGCCCGGTTTCAGCCATTTCCGTTGCGCTAAAGAAAATCGATTACTCAAAGTGCATAAGATGCTACGTTTGCCATGAAGTCTGTCAGTATGATGCTATAAAGCTAAAGAGGAAATTGATTTTACAGGGGTGATTAGATGGGTTACATTCTTACAATTGATCAAGGAACCAGCAGCACAAGGGCTATACTCTTTGACGAGGAACTCTATCAGGTTGCGGTGGCACAAGAGGAATTTGAGCAAATTTATCCGAAACCGGGCTGGGTAGAACATAACCCTAACGATATAGTCCTTACCGCCATGTCCTGTGTTGAAAAAGTGGTGAAAGAGTCTCGGGTTTCTTTCAAGGAAATCGAAGCCATAGGTATAACAAACCAGCGGGAAACCATTGTCGCATGGGATGCTGAAAGTGGAAAAGCGCTTTACAATGCCATAGTCTGGCAATGCAGACGCACAAGCAACCGCGCTGAAGAATTAAAGAAAACCCATGAAGAATTTATTCACTCGAAAACAGGGTTACGTCCTGATCCTTATTTTTCGGCCACAAAAATGGAATGGCTGCTTAAGAATGTTCCGGAAATAAAAAATGCGGCAAAGCGTGGGACTCTCAAATTTGGTACAATTGATTCCTGGCTTATTTGGAATCTCACACCAGAAAAGCTGCATATTACTGACTACTCAAATGCCTCAAGAACCATGCTATTTAACATAAGTGATCTTAACTGGGATTCAGAGTTGCTGGATTTGTTCTCAATAAAGCGAGAATTTCTGCCAAAGGTTGTGGATTCTTCCGCTCAACTCTGTCGCTCTATTTATGGACCAATTATCGGGGGCATAGCTGGAGACCAGCAAGCATCTCTCTTTGGCCAAAGCGCTTTTAACCAGGGAGATATGAAATGTACTTATGGAACGGGTTCATTCCTTTTGATGAACACAGGAAATGAGCCTAAGTTTTCCAAAAACGGACTTCTCACCACCATAGGGTGGAAGACAAAAAATGAAATCACCTATGCTGTAGAAGGCTCTATATTCGCTTCTGGAGCGCTTGTTAAATGGCTAAGGGACGGGCTGGGACTAATTTCCACTGCTGAGGAAACTGAAACACTTGCAAAACAAGCAGAAAACAATGGTGGGGTATACTTTTCTGGTGCTCTTGCCGGGTTGGGGGCACCTTATTGGGATTCAACCGCTCGCGGGCTATTCATAGGTCTTACCCGTGGAACAACCAAAGCCCATATAGTAAGGGCTATCTTAGAATATGTGGCTTTTAGAACTAGAGACATAATAGAACTTATGGAAAAGGAAACGGGGATTAAAATAAAGCGTTTGCTGGTAGATGGCGGTATGACACGAAATAATTTCCTTATGGACTTACAGTCAAGGGTACTGGGTATTCCCGTAGATAGGTCCATGATCAAGGAAACAACCGCTCTTGGTGCCGCCATGTTGGCCGGAATGGCTGTGGGACTTTGGGACAAAACATTGCTAAAAAACAAAAGAAAAACGGAAGTTGTTTTCACGCCGAAGGGTCGAGAAATGGAGGAAGAATATCACAGGTGGAAAGAAGCGATAAAAAGATCTATGAACTGGGAAACGTAAACGAAAAGACTCTGAAAAGAATCGGCAGGCTTTTAGGCCTGAAGCTTGAAGGTGGAGAAACGCTATTGCTTTACGGAAATCTCGGGACAGGCAAAACCACATTTGTAAAAGGACTCGCTGAAGGTCTTGGTATTGCCCCGGATTATGTTAGAAGTCCTACTTTTACGCTCATAAACATGTATCCTGGTTCTCAATTACAGCTTGTTCATGCGGATTTTTACAGATTGGAAAACGAGGATGAAATAGCAGAGCTGGGACTTGATGAGCTGTTGGATAAAAATTCGGTTCTTGCCGTTGAGTGGCCCGAGAAACTAAGGTGGCAAAGAACCGAAACCTTGAAAATTCGTCTATATTATGAACACGAATCGAAAAGAAGATTAAAAATGGAAACTCAATCGGAAAAATTCAGCCATATCTTGACGGAGATTCTTTCGAATCTTGAAAAGGACAAAGACATAACTCATAGCACCGATAGGAGGTGAAAACGTGGGTCAAAAATTCCAGATACTCGAAGAAGCTGCAAGTGGCTCGGATAAGAAAGTGGCTATACCCAAAATCTTACCTGCCATAGCTACAAGAACGAATATGCTTATATATCCATCCGCAGTGATGCCGTTGTATGTAGGGCGCGAAAAATCACTGACAGCTCTGGAAGAATCCATCGCTAAATTCAATCAGCTGCTTTTTTTGGTCTCACAAAAAGATATAAAAACCGAAAACCCATCAGTCGAAGACCTGTACAAGGTCGGTACAGTGGTGAAGATTGTTCAGCTCATGAAAATGCCTGATGGTAACTACAAGATATTAGTTGAAGGGCTGGTACGGGCAAAGGCTGTGGAAGTTATAGAGCATGAAAGGGCTTTCATGTTCAAGGTTGAAGTTATGAAGCCCAGATACAAGGCCACAAAAACCCTTGAAGCCCTTATAAGGAAAGTAAGAGAGCTCGCTTTGAAATACGTGAACCTTAGCAGGCGCTTTCCTGATGAAGCAACATTGGCATTGGACGACACCTCAAACCCGGATAAATTCGCTGATTTTGTAGCTTCCCTGTTACCTTTGAAACTCGAAGAAAAGCAGGCATTGCTCGAAGAAACCTCACCGAGAAAGAGACTTGAACTGCTCATGGAGCTTCTTACCAGAGAAGTGGAAATACTATCTCTTGAAGAAGAACTTGAGCGGAGGGTAAAAGAAAAAATCGAACAGAATCAAAAAGAATACTATCTCAGAGAGAAAATGAGAGCCATTCAGGAAGAACTCGAAGGGGAAGAAGACACAGAGGTAAGAGAACTCAAAGAGATGCTCTCCAGTAAAAAATACCCAAAAGAAGTAATAGAGAAAGCTGAACAGGAGATCGCAAGGCTGGAGAAGATGTCACCTTACTCAGCCGAGGCCACCGTTATAAGAACCTATCTTGATTGGATATTGAACCTTCCCTGGTACGAAGAAACAGGCGATAATATAGACATCTTAAAAGTTAGGGAATTTCTCGATAAAAATCACTATGGCCTTGTGGATGTTAAAGAGCGTATTCTCGAATTTTTGGCAGCCAGAAAATTTTCAGAAAATCTGAGAGCACCTATACTCTGCCTTGTAGGTCCTCCTGGCGTTGGAAAAACCTCTCTTGGAAGATCTATAGCAGAGTCTATGGGCAGGAAATTCGGCAGAATCTCTCTCGGCGGCATGCGTGACGAAGCAGAAATCAGAGGCCACCGCAGAACGTATGTGGGTGCTTTACCGGGAAGAATCATACAGACGATACGTAAGCTTGGCGTAAAGAATCCCGTATTAGTGCTTGATGAAGTGGATAAAATGGGCATTAGCTTTCAAGGAGATCCAGCCTCAGCTTTGCTTGAGGTACTTGACCCTGAGCAAAACAGTAGCTTTACAGACCACTTCCTTGAACTGCCTTTCGATCTATCAAAAGTGCTCTTTGTAACGACAGCAAACGTGCTTTACACCATACCACCTGCCTTGTTAGACAGGATGGAAGTGATCGAGATCGCTGGCTACACCGATACCGAAAAATTACACATCGCCAAAGATTATATTCTTCCTAAGCTTTATGAAGAGTACTCTTTGAACAACAAAAAAGTAAGCATCACCCAGAGCGCCATAAAGAGAATTATACGCGAATACACCAGGGAAGCTGGCGTTAGAAAACTCGACAGAAATCTTGCAAAGGTTATAAGGCGGTCAGCATTGAGACTTTCAGAAGGCGCTAAAAATGTGAAAGTTAGCATAAAAAACCTTGAAGACTTCCTTGGAGTTCCGAGGTTCACCGACAGTGATTTCAGGAAAAAACCTGAAATCGGAGTGGTTACTGGTCTTGCCTGGACAGCTGTTGGCGGTGAAATAATGTATATAGAAGTCCTACCCGTTCCCGGAGGAAAGGGTAAATTCATTACCACCGGCCAGCTTGGAGACGTGATGAAAGAATCCGCACAAATAGCCCTTAGCCTTGCGCGGAAACAATGCAATAAAAAGGAGTACTCCAAGTTCTTTGAAAGTACGGATTTCCATATACATGTGCCCGAAGGTGCTGTTCCTAAGGATGGACCATCGGCGGGAATAACATTGTTAACCGCTATAATCTCGGCGGTAACTAAGCAGCCAGTGAGACATGATATTGCTATGACAGGTGAAATAACGCTCAGAGGGAAAGTTCTCCCAATTGGTGGCTTGAAGGAAAAGCTCATGGCTGCATACAGAGCCGGTATAAAAACCGTCATATTGCCCAAAGCCAATAAAAAAGATCTAGAAAAAGTCCCGGATGAAATAAAAAAGGCTTTGAATTTTGTCTTTGTGGATGAAGTAGGCGAAGTGCTCAAGGAGGCACTGATTTAAGTGCTCATAAAATCCGTTGAACTGTACAAAACAGCTTTCAAACCTGGAGATTATCCAGAACCTAAAGGACGTGAAATAGCCTTCGCTGGAAGGTCAAATGTGGGAAAATCCACCCTCCTGAATGCTATATTCAGGAGGAGGCTTGCCCACACTAGTTCGACTCCCGGAAAGACGAGATCGGTAAATTTTTACCTGATCAATTCAAAGCACTTCTTTGTAGATCTGCCGGGTTATGGCTATGCGAAAGCTTCCCATCAGGAAATCAAGCGCTGGCAGGCATTGATCACAGATTACTTCGAGTCCAGGCCTCATTTGAATCTTGTTGTATTACTGTTAGATTCAAGGCACAACCTTCAGAAGAAAGATCTGGAAATGCTTCAATGGCTCCAGTATTATTCCATTCCCTTTGTTGCTGTGCTGACAAAAGCGGATAAGCTCTCAGGCAATCAACTTACAAAGATGGTAAACAGCTTTAAAGAAGAGCTCGGTCCCTGGGGTTCTCCGCTTATCTTTCCTGTTTCAGCTAAAACAAGAAAGGGAATCTCGGAGCTGTTGAATATACTTCTTTAAAATTAACCGTTTTTTTGTGCGGAGGCGGAGAATTTGAATAAAGATACACAGTTTGTGAGATTTGCAAGCTATGGCTTCCTGAAGAATCTAAGATTCTTTGAGCCCTTTATCGTGCTCTTTTTTAGAGAACAGGGGCTTTCTTTTTTGCAGATAGGTACACTTTTTTCTGTGAGAGAAATTGCCATAAATTTCTTTGAACTTCCTACCGGGATAATCGCTGACCTTTATGGCAGGCGCATTTCCATGGTTCTCTCAATGGTTTCATACATCATATCCTTTCTCTGCTTCTACTTTTTTCCTAACTTCTACCTGTATATCGGCTCTATGGTGTTATTCGCTCTTGGAGAGGCTTTCAGAACAGGAACACACAAGGCGATGATATTAGAATATCTACGCCTTACGGGCCAGGAGGATAAAAAAATCGAATACTATGGCGCTACAAGATCTTTCTCTCAGCTGGGCTCTGCGATAAACTCTCTCATAGCAGCAGCTTTGGTGTTTTACAGCGGAACATATAAAATGGTCTTCCTCGTCGCTGTTATTCCTTATATTTTAAACCTTTTGAACCTCGCCACCTATCCTAAAACCCTCGATGGGGATATTAAGAAAACTTCCAAAAAAGAATCCATGAAAGCCTTTTTCCAGATATTTAGAAGCCGCTATTCGCTCAAAGGGTTGTTCAACTCTGCTTTCTTCGACTCTTTTTATAAAACGGTAAAAGAATACCTTCAGCCCATTCTCGAAAGTACAGCTCTGGCACTGCCGTTTTTTACGTTCCTTTCAGCTCAGAAGCGCACATCTATCGTCGTAGGGGTGGTGTACTTTGTATTGTATTTGCTCACAAGTTACGCTTCAAAAAGCTCCTGGAAAATAGCGAAGCTTTTTGGAGGCAAAGAAAGGGCTCTCAATATCACCTATGTGTTTGGTGCTTTTGCGATAATCTTAGCAGGGGTTTTCAATAGCGGTATGCTGAGAATCGTATCCGTACTGCTTTTTATTGCACTATTCGTCATTGAAAACGCAAGGCGTCCCATGAACATAGCTTATCTAAGCGACACTATTGCACATACCACCATGGCTTCAGGGCTTTCAGCCGAATCGCAACTAAAAACCCTAATAGGAGCTGCTCTTGCCCCTATACTGGGGTTCCTGGCAGATAAATTCGGTGTGGGCATGGCTTTGGCCATAATGGGCCTTGGAATGCTGTCACTGTATATTCCTGCAAAGCTAAAAAGAGTTGATAATCAATCTATCAGTAGTGCATAAAGTTCGTCATAATTTCTCGCTACCTTTAAATCGAGACCGTCGATTTTTTCAATTGGCTCTGGCTGATAGAGGATAAATTCAATTCCAGCGTTTTTGGCGCCAGCGTAGTCCGTTTCTAAATTATCCCCAACGTACACGGAGTCTTCAAGTGGGATTCCGCTTTTACTAGCAGCCAGATGAAAAATCTCCGGGAAAGGTTTGGGTTTCCCTGCTTCTTCTGAAGTCAATAAAAACTCGAAAAAACGCTCCAGCTTAGCAGCCTGTTTTCTGCTTTCTTGAACTTTTTTTATTCCATTGGTAATCACAGCCATCCTTTGGCCCATTGCCTTCAGCTTTTTAAGAAAACTCTCAGCTCCGGACAGGAAATGCCCTCTCTTCGAAAGCTCTTTGACAAACAAAGCACTCGCTTCTTCAGGTGAAATTCCGTTAATGCCAAACTCATTGAAAAACCTTCTGAATCGCTCAATAGCTATGAATTCTTTCGTGTATTTCCCACTTGAGAACTCGCTCCATAATTTGGCGTTTATTTCCTTATACCTTTTGAGCTTCTCAAGTGTTGGTTCTTCTGATGCTTTTGCTAAAACAACCTCAAGAGATTCCTTTTCTGTCCTGTCAAAATCAAAAAGCGTGTGATCCAGATCGAAATATACCATGTTGTATTTCAAAGCAATCACTCCAAATCATTAATATCATTAGTTTTATTTATTATCGCATATTTTACAGCTGCTGAAATAGTAAAAGGATTAATAAAAGAGCCTACTAGCTTCAGCTCTTTTCTATAAATTTCAAAAGCTTCTATAGATGATTTGGCTCCTTTTTCGGTCACCCCAAAAACCACTGTGTTCCCACCCATCTTGGTCAAAGAAGTCGCGATTTCAACTCCTTTTGGATTGCCTGTGCAATCAAAAACTACATCGAAAAGATGTTTGTTTGGGTCAATATAATCAGTGGTTTCTAATTCGAGCTCGTTTTTAAGGAAATTTCGCCTCTTACCATCTATTTCTACTATAACAGTTTCCCCAACGGAA
>QNAR01000060.1 GCA_003643975.1 Thermotogae bacterium
ATGCTAAGTTAAGGATGGAAATGAGATCAGAGTTGAAGAGACTCCATAAGGAAATAGAAGCGACCTTTGTTTATGTTACTCACGACCAGCTTGAAGCTATGACACTTGCCACGAAAATTTGTCTCATGAAAGATGGAACCTTACAACAATATGCCCCTCCTCTCGCCATTTATGACGACCCAAAGAACTTATTCGTGGGAGATTTCATTGGCAATCCTTCCATGAATTTTATTGAATCAAAAGTCAGCAACATTGATGCGCAAAGCTGTCTATTAAAAAACGAGAAATTGGAATTCCTATTCAATTTCAAAACTAAAACAAAAGAAATCACAGAAGGGCAAGAAGTTATTGTAGGCATCAGACCTGAAGATATAACCATTTCAGAAGACTCCACAAACAAATGTACTGTATACTCTACACTGCCTTCAGGAATGGAGACAATAGTTAAAGTGAATTTGAATGGGAACTTGTTCACACTTGTCACCTTCGGAAGAGTTGACTTCAAGTTAGATACAGAAATAGGTGTGGCATTTAACTCAAACAATTATCACATCTTCAGCAAAGATACAGGCGAAAAACTCGCTACCGGGAGTTTGAAGCTGTTAAGCTAAAAAGGACAAATATAAAAGCCGCCCTAAATTGGGCGGCTTTTTCACGTAGGCTAAAATTATATGAGTAAAGAAAACTGCTTTATCTTTCAAAAACTTCCTCTGTGCCCGGGCCGTAAGAAACATAACTCACAGAAAGCTCCGTTTCTTCCTCAATAAGCTTTATATAATCTTCAAATTCTTTGTCCTTGACTGAATTCCAACCTCTCACCGTTCGATAAACAGGCTTTGCCTTGAACAGATCCCGCGAAATAACAGGGGTTCTCCTTTCTGCTCCATCGATCTCATAAGCAACGCAAACCTTTATTTCATCTAACCCATTCAATACATCGCCCTTGGTTACGATCAAATGCGTAAGGGCGGATCGTGCTTTCGCATACCTTATAGCTGGCAAATCGAGCCACCCAACTCTTCTCGGGCGGCCAGTGGTAGCACCGAATTCAGCGCCACGTTCTCGAATAATATCAGCAATAGAAGCATGCTCTTCAGTAGGAAAAACGCCACTCCCGACTCTGGTAGTGTAAGCTTTGATTACGCCAAAAACTCCATCGAGTTCGGCAGTTGAAAAGCCAGCGGAAATAACCCCATGAGCGGTGCAGGTCGAGGAAGTTACAAAAGGGTAAGTGCCAAAATCCAGATCCAGCATTACACCCTGCGCCCCCTCAAAGAGAAGGGAATTTTCTTTAAAGTTCGCCATCAGTTCTATAGAACTTGCTAAATTCACTCCCAGCTTCAGGAGCTTGTCTCGCAATTCTATAAGGTAGTCGAAAATCTCTTTAGGATTCATGCTGAATTTATCACCGAATAGTGCTATTTTTAGCGTGTAAAGCTCCTCAAGCTTTTCAAATAATGTACCTTCATCTTGCAGCATGTAAATTTTCAAGCCTTCGCGAGAGACCTTGTCAGTGTATGTGGGTCCGATTCCCTTTCCCGTTGTGCCAATAGGCTTTTTTCGCATATTCTCCAGGAGTAGGTCCTGTTCCCTATGCCAGGGAAGAGTAATGAAAGCCTCAGGGTCTATATAAAACCGTTTCCCTATCCCCGGAAAATCAGATTCCATCTTTTCGACTTCTTTTAACATCTCTTCCAGGTCTATAACCATACCGCTGCTTAGAAAGCCTTTAGAATCTGAATGAGGATCAATAGATGGCAATAAATGATTTACATACTTCTTCCCTTTTATATAAATGGTATGTCCCGCATTTGCTCCACCTGAAAAGCGTATGACCCATTTGTAATCGCGAGCAAAATAATTCACGATCTTTCCCTTTCCTTCATCGCCCCATTGTGCACCTATCACAGCAATACGCTTCATTCCATTCTCTCCTTTCAAACCTTTCAAAGGCCAAATCTCTGGTATATTTTTTCCACATTCCGCAAATAATAAGATGGATTGAAAAGTTCTGAGATCTCCTGTGTTTTCAAATATTCGGAAATTGTGGGATCTTCCAAAACTACCTTCTTGAAATCTATTCCTTCATGCCACGTCCTGTCCGACAATTTCTGGACTAATTTATACGCTTTTTCACGGCTCATACCGTGTTCAACCAAAGCAAGCATTACACGTTGCGAGAATACAAGATTTTTCGAGCAAGAGAAGTTTGCAAGCATTCTCTCAGGATAAATTACAAGGTTTTTCACTAAATAACTGGCCTTTTTTAACATGTAGTAGATGAGCATTGTCGCATCGGGAAAAACGATCCTCTCCGTGGAGGAATGGGAGATATCCCTTTCGTGCCAGAGGGCTATGTTTTCATATCCCACCTGTGCATAACTTCTTAAAAGCCTTGCCATTCCGCTGAGCCTTTCTGAGAGAATAGGGTTCTTCTTGTGAGGCATAGCGGAAGATCCCCTTTGTTTTTCCTTAAAGGGCTCCTGAACTTCGAGCACTTCTGTTTTCTGAAGATGTCTGATTTCCACGGCAAGGCGTTCAATGCCCGAGCCAATTAGAGCAAGCACACTTAGGAACTCGGCGTGTATATCCCTGGGGATAATTTGTGTAGAGAGTTTTACAGGCCTTAAACCCAGCTTGCCTAGAGCGATTTTTTCTATCTCCGGTGATATGTTGGCATAATTTCCCACAGCACCACTGAGTTTACCAACAGCCAATCTATCAAGGCAGTTAATGAGCCTATCATGATTTCGTTCAGCTTCAGCAAGAAAAGAGAGGATTTTTAGGCCAAAGGAAGTGGGTTCTGCATGGACCCCATGAGTTCTTCCCATGATGACAGTTTTTTTGTGCATTAGCGCCTGCTCTTTCAGAACAGCGATAAATTCTTTCAGCGCTTCTAAAATATACTTGCCGGCTTCAACAAGTGCAAGTGAAAGTGCGGTATCCACGATATCAGAAGATGTAAGGCCCTTATGGAAGAAACGGGCTTCATCTTCGAGATTTTCTGTAACCGCTTTGATAAAAGCTATAACATCATGGTCCACTTCTGCCTCTATTTCATTGATTCGTTCGACGTCCACATGAGTTCTTTTCCCTACCTTTTCAGCAGTGCCTTTAGGCGCATTTCCTGTCTCCTCAAAAGCTTCAATCACAGCAAGTTCAACTTTTAGCCATCGCTCATATTTTCGTCTTTCTTCCCAAATCTCTTTTAGAGGCGAAAGGGCATATCTTTCTATCATTTTGCACCTCCAAAAAATATAACCCTGCCTTGATTGCCGGTACCGCAGGGTTTATACCATATTTGCCACCAACATTGAAAGTATAACACAATAAGTGGGCCAGATTTTTTAAATCCTTTAACTAAGCTTCGCATTCAGGAAATAATGCGGGCATACTATATATTGGTGTTGGCTTTCGCCTACATTTGATTGGGAATTTTGGTAAGGAGGTGGATAAGCCCGTAATGGGTGCTATCAGCATGAAAATAGGTATTGTTGGATTTGGGGCAGCAGCAATAGGATTTATAAACGAACTCAAAGATAGTGATCACGAAATACACATTTTAGAACGCTCGAAGGATATTTACAGCTCAAGCATCAGCGGGATACGGTCGGATGGCAAAATCTTTGTTTCGAGCACTATGGGAGGAGACATGGAACTTCCTCTTCATATTCAGCAAGAAGTTGTGGATTTTTATATCAACAAACTCGATCCGGAAGACAGAAAAAGCATCAAAACAGGCGTATCTTTTGACAGTAAGTCAATTTATTTTGAGGACTTTTATTCGGAAGGTTTTGAACCAGTAAACTCTAGGTTCTGGCATATAGGAACAGACAAACTTGGTTCTGTTCTGAAAAAAGTGTACGAAGACTTCTCGACAAGACCGAATATTCATTTTCACTTCAACAGAAAGGTTGAAGACGTTGAATTAATAAACGACAAAGCCATAGCCCGCGGAAAAGATTTTGAAGCAGAATTCGACTATCTGGTAATCGCCGTTGGGAGGAGCGGGCACAGTCTTATTAAAAAGATCACGGAAAATCATCCCGAACTCATAGCTGCGAATAACACCGTGGATATCGGTGTGCGATACGAATTGCCAGATCATGCGGTTGAAGCCATCAACAATGAAATGTACGAATTCAAGGTAAAGCTGATCACCAAGACGGGATACACGGTGAGAACTTTCTGCAACAACCCATCCGGGAAGGTCGTTTTGGAAAACTACGATGATTTTGTCACCGTCAATGGCCATTCAAATTCCGCCAGCAGCTCACAGAATACAAATTTCGCGATACTCTGTACAACAAGATTCACACAGCCTTTCAACGATCCCTTTGGATACGGTTCTTACATAAGCAGGCTGAGCAATATCCTTGCAGGTGGAAGAAAAGTGATACTGCAAACCTACGATGATTTCTTGAACACCAAACGCACAAAAAGGCTGGGGCGTGTAAAACCTACACTGCCTGAAAGCGACTATATCCTTGGTGACATTAACCTCGTGCTTCCAAGAAGAATCACAGTTTCATTGACCGAATTCATTGAAAGACTTGGAAGGGTAGTACCAGGAGTGATTTACCCTGACAACCTGATGTATGCCGTGGAGGTTAAGTTTTACTCGAACAAAATTGACAACAACAGGTATAAAAACCTTAAATTCATAGGGGATTGTTCGGGACATACAAGATCTATAACCTATGCAACCGGCCATGGAAAAATGCTTGGAAGGAATTTGCTTTGAAGAGATTGACGATTGATGATACGACAGTTGGTGGAACGACTATTGGTGGAGCGACAACTGATGGGACGACAGATGGTGAAGCGACGGCTGGTGGAACGGCAATAAGTCTGTTGCAGATTGTGGGCTATACGTGAAAATCCAAGTTTGATTCAAACCACTTTGCGGTTGTTTTCGGTTGTTTTGATCGACTTCGTCGATAATGCGTGGTGTAGACGCAAAACCATATCGAAAGAATGCTCATCCCCGCCATAGCTGGGTTTATCTGAGCAAGGTCAGCATAGTCTCTGCAAGCGTCAACATCGTGAACCTCAACCACGAAGCGGTTTACCATATTTTCCATAACACGTATTTACTGCCTGGTGCTTGATTTTCCAGATCCCGGTTTACGTGTTTTCTTTGTTATCATAGTTGTGTTTATGCACATATATGCAATAGGATAATTACCAATATGAAACCAACTATAAATGTGCTTCTTGAGCTTTCTAATGAAAAAAGTGTTATCATATATCAGAGTGTATTACTCGGAAATGAAATGATGTTCTTTGGATTTTGATCACATAGATAAAAATCCAACGCAAGAGTATGAAAGAGATCACCAGAAATGTGTAACAAAGAAAGTTTCAAAGCTTACGATGACGTTCTACCAACAGGAGGTGAATCTCTATGCGTGATAAAGAAAAGATAATTTTTTATAAGGAAACTTTTGAGAGATTGGAAAAGATAAAGGAAGATTTGATTGCACGTATTCATTACAGGTTCTGATATTTTGGATAAAAAGCAAAATGCCCCGAAAGGGGCATTTTATATAAAAGCATCTTCACCTTATATCCAATTCCTTTTTCACTTCTTCAGGTGAACGGTTTTCAAGTGTGGCGATCCTCTTATAGATAGGCGGATGCGTGCTGAAAAGCGAAGCGAAAGCTGAGGATTTTTCATTTACCTTTCTCTTCAAAGGATCTGCAATGAAAAGATGCGCTGTTGCAGTATTGGCTGTGGGCAGTTTTTTCGAGACGGTAGCAATTTTTCTAAGGGCGCTAGCTAATCCCACCGGATTTCTGGTCAATTCCACTGAACGGGCATCTGCGAAATATTCCCTTGTGCGTGAAACAGCAAAGAGCGAGAGCTTCCCCACAAAAGAAAAGAGCGTAGCAAGTCCGGCGACAGCTGCAAGAAACACGAGAATTGCCGTACCTGTGTTATCCTTTTTACTCCTTCTTCTGCCTCGCGCGAAACCACCAAATCTCAGATAATTCAGCAGCGCTCTAACGGCAAAAATCTGAATAATGACCACAGCACCTATAAGCGCTGATATCATGGTCATTATCAGAATATCCCGGTTGACAATATGGCTCAACTCATGCCCTATGACTCCCGCGGTTTCTTCTCTGTTCAGGTTTTTGAGCAAACCTGTGGTAACACAAACCACTGCATCTTCACGCTTAAACCCCGTAGCGAAAGCGTTTATAACTTCATCATTGTCTATGATGTACAATTCTGGAGGTTTGGGAAGGCCTGCAGATATGGTGAGTTCATCGAGTATGTTTTTCAATTGCTTCTCTTCAAAATTCTCCGGATTGAAAGGGCGGGCTTTTACAGAGCGCAAAACCATCTTTTTTCCGGAATAGATGGATACCAGAAATTGAATTGTGGCTATCGAAAGAAAAACAGCCGTGAATATTGGCAGCATGCCGAAAGCGAAGTCTATTATTAGTCCAAAGGCCGCCATCATAATATAGAAAAGTGTAACTAAAAGAGCGGTTTTTCTAACATTTTTGCGCTCCTCAGCATAAAAATCAACGCTAAATGCCATAGCATTCCACCTTAGATATTAAGATCGACTTGAGGGACTTCTCTTTCTGTTTTATCCTCTATCTCAAAAAGCGGGAAGGGCTCAAATTTGCTCGAATACATATTGGCTACGATGTTATCAGGGAAAACCTCTATCTTTGTGTTGAACCTCGTTACTGTGTCGTTATAGAACTGCCGAGCATAGGAAATCTTATTTTCCGTCGTGGTAAGCTCTTCCATAAGCTGTTTAACATTTTCGTTAGCTTTCAGCTCAGGATAGTTTTCCACCACAGCAAGCAATCGCCCAAGAAATCCGCCAAGTTCCCTTTCAGCTTTAATCTTATCCCCAACACCTTGTGCTGATATTGCCTTCGCACGGGCTTCCATAACCTTTTCGAGGGTTTCACGCTCGAATTTCATATAACCCTTTACTGCGTTCACAAGATTGGGGATCAGGTCATGCCTTCTCTTGAGCTGAACGTCAATTTGGGCCCAGGCGTTTTGCACACGCTTTTTCAACCTGATAAGGCTGTTATAAATACCTATAAACCAGAAAATAAGAACAAGAACTACTACAAGAACAACTGCGCCTATTATCATCTAACCACCTCCATGCTTTATTCTTAACTTACTTGAGGTCCCTGCAAATCCTCTTCAAGGTAACTAAAGGTTTCATTTTCAAAAAGAAATAGATTTTTCTTTTTGGCTGCTTTTTGATAGAGCTTCAAAAACTCAAGTGGGTGACCAACCGTCTCTACAAGAGCTTTTCTACCAAAGGTATCCTCGATTTCAAGTGCCATTCTGCACCCTGCGGGAACAATGAAAGAGTTCAAAAGCCATGCTTTGCTCTTCATGCTCTCAAGATCTCCTTCGTACTCACCATGATGATATCCCAGATACAGTTCCTGCAAAATGTCTAAATAGCCGCTGAACTCATCTTCGATCTTTTCTCTGAATTCCTTCAACTTATTCATTGTAGGAAGGTCCCTGGCATCTGAAACACAGTTTGCTATACCCTCAGCTTCTAAAATCACGAATTTTTCCACAATCAAATCCTTTACCGAATCGGGATCAAATTCAAGTTCTTCTACCACTGATTCACGCCCGGCATGATGCGCAAGATGAGTACACATGGAAACAAGCCCCTCTTTTCCCACTTCCAGGGCAAACAGCGGGTCACAATAAGCACTCCGTGATGTAAGCCGGGCATTTCGAGGCATTGGGGTTAAGTAAAGCTCAAAACTCTTGAAAGAGGCATTTGAAGGAAGATATGCTTTTGCCTTTTCGATGACTTCCTCCCAGATAGCATCTTCATCAGGCAAAATTTCAGCGGCAAAATCCAGGACGTCCTTCTCTCTTTCCTTCAATCTTTCAATGTAGTAAACAAGCTCTGCAGCATCTTTTGATAATCCGGCTTCAGAAAAGTTTTTTAGAAAGACTGCTTTGAGAACCTGTTCTTCTTCATCTTTGCTTATACCGAATTCATTGAACATATCATTTAAGATAGATCCTTTTACCGTTTTGATTTTCTCCTCAAGGCTCATATCTTGTGATTTGATCAACTCAGTTAACAGAAAAACAGATTCAAAGTGTATCCAACTCATTACATCCCCTCCCGATTCATCGTGCTTGATTATATCATTTCATTCTCATTGTATGCCAGATTCCCAAATAGTACATTGATTTCAAGGCTAATTTTAAGTTTCCTAAAGAACAATTGACAACCCATAGCAGATATGATAAACTATGCTCATTATATGAACAATGTTCACTTTTTGAAGGGATGTGAAATTCGATGAAGACACTTATTATCTACACC
>QNAR01000061.1 GCA_003643975.1 Thermotogae bacterium
AGGAAGATTTCTGATTACAGAAGAAGACTCGATAAGAAACGTGGAATAAAGAAGAGATAACCTACAAGGAGAGCTCAGGCTCTCCTTTTTTTCTCGCGATTTTTCCCTCACTAAAATTCTGCATATTTAATCAATAATCAAGATTATTCCCGAATAAGCTTTCATATCGTGGATTTTTAAACCATTTTGATTTATAATTATAATGTTGCATTTATCAATTCGGAAGGAGGTCCTTCGATGTACTTTATCGAAAAAATGAGAGCTATTCCTCGGCTGCCTGACAGAATAAAGAAGCTGGAAGAGCTTGCTTATAACTTCTGGTGGACATGGAATCCTGAAGCCGAAGAACTTTTCAAAGACATGGATCAAGAACTCTGGTATGAGGTCAAAAGAAGCCCTGTAAAGTTGTTAAGGAGAGTAGATCAAGACAGACTTCAAGAGCTTTCAAAAAGCAAGGATTTCCTTGAAAATTACGATAAGGTTCTACAGCAGTTTGAGCAATATATGGAAGCTGAAGATACCTGGATAAAGCGAACACATCCAGATAAAGCCAACGATCAAATTGCCTATTTTTGCGCGGAATACGGCCTTCATGAATCCTTTCCCATTTATTCGGGCGGATTGGGTATTCTTGCTGGTGACCACCTGAAAACGGCCAGCGACCTCGGCATTAATCTCGTAGGCGTTGGCTTGCTATATCGTCATGGATATTTCAACCAAACCATTGATGAAACTGGTTGGCAGCATGCCGATTTTCCAGCATACGATTTTGAGGATTTTCCGGTAAGGCCTGCTTTTGATGAAGATAACGAAGAAATATACGTCAAAGTAGATTTTCCCGAAAGGCGTATCTGGGTTAAAATATGGCAGGCTCAGGTGGGTAGAACCCCCCTTATTTTGCTTGACACTGACATCCCACAAAATGATCCTGAAGACAGGAAAATCACCTCACAGCTTTATGGAGGCAACCGAGAAACGAGAATACAGCAAGAAATAGTTCTCGGAATAGCAGGGGTAAGGGCCCTTCGGCTTCTTGGATACAATCCAAGAGTATGGCATATGAACGAAGGACATGCAGCCTTTTTAAGCCTTGAAAGAATAAGAGAATTTGTTCAAAGCAAAGGGTTAGACTTCAGAAGTGCTGTTGAAGCAACTAAAGCCGGGAGTGTCTTCACGACTCATACTCCGGTGCCTGCCGGAAACGATGTTTTCGACGTAACCCTCATCGATAAATACTTCAATGATTTTTGGCCGAGATTAAACATTTCACGAAGGGAATTTCTCGATCTTGGAATCGAAAAATCAAAAGATGGGCGCGAGCATTTCAGTATGACAGTGCTAGCGCTGAGACTCTCTGCGGTCTCGAATGGTGTGAGCAAATTGCACGGTAAAGTGTCAAGGCACATGTGGACACATATTTTTCCGGATTTTCCGGAACCCGAAGTTCCAATCGGACATGTTACAAATGGTGTCCATATATGGACCTGGTTGAACAGGGATTTGAAAGAACTCTTCGATCGCTACCTTCCTGAAAACTGGCATGAAAATGTTACCTCTCCCGAGGTATGGGAACACATAGATGATATACCTGACGAAGAGCTCTGGAGGGTGCATTTAAAGCTGAAAAAACGTATGCGAACTTTTCTGCATGGTAGATTAAGAAGACAAAGGTTAAGGCTTGGTGAAACAATAGAAGATTTAATGGAAGTAGATGATATTCTGCCCGAAAATATCCTAACAATAGGCTTTGCAAGAAGATTCGCCACATATAAGCGGGCTACACTTATTTTTAAGGATATTGAGAGGTTGAAAAAAATTCTGATGGATTCAGAACGACCCGTTCAATTCATCTTCGCTGGAAAAGCCCATCCCGCTGATGATCCCGGTAAGAATTTGATCAAAAAGATCTATGAGGTTTCCAGGATGCCTGAATTCAAAAACCGTATTGTGATCCTCGAAAATTACGACATGAATGTCGCAAGACACATGGTTAGCGGTGTAGATGTCTGGCTGAATAACCCGAGGCGCCCACATGAAGCCAGCGGAACGAGTGGGCAAAAGGCTGGAATGAATGGGGCTATTAACTTCAGCGCTCTCGATGGTTGGTGGGTTGAAGGATATAATGGCGAAAATGGATGGACAATCGGGGACAACAGGGATTATGAAGACACGGAACTTCAGGATAGAATAGACAGCGTTTCAATATACAGTACATTGGAAAAGGAAATCGTTCCGCTTTATTACAAAACCGATGAAAAAGGAATCCCAACAGGTTGGATAAAAAAAATGAAAGCCTCGATCAAGAGCGTTGCCCTGAATTTCAACACACACCGTATGCTCATGGACTATGCAAACAAGATCTATTTGAAAGCCATGGGCTCTATGAGCTTCGTGGAAAGGGATAGCTACAATGGAGCATTGTCGCTTTCCAAATGGGAGCAACGGTTAAGACAAAACTGGGATTTCATCAGAATCAAACCCAATATTCCAAGGCCTGGGTTCAGAAGCAGCATAAGTGTAGGGCAATCAATAGAAATAACGGCAAATGTCTATCTGGGTGAATTGACCCCCGAGGAAGTCAAAGTCGAAATCTTCGTGGCAAAATTCGATGAAAATGACAAAATGATAGCTTTCAAAACCTTCCCCATGGAAATAGAAAAAGAGGATGTACACGGGGAATATTTGTATCACGGTAAGTTCAACGTTGAAGAAGAAGGAAAAATGGCTTATACAGTTCGGGTTGTGCCAAATTCCGAGCTGATGCCACTGAAAAGCTTCATTCCGCTGGCCAAATGGGTATAGGGTTAGAATATAGCAAGAAGAAACAAGCAAAATGTTGACGCGGGTAAAACCCGCGTCTTGTTTTATCCATCAAAATCGGAAAAATCTGTGAGAGATTTTTCAAAATCGGAAGGCGATATTTCACCCCAAAGGTAGGATTTGAAAAGTCTGGGAAAAGATTTCAGAGTTTCCAGTTCATCGTCTATGAAAACCCTTCTCTTGAGATCATAACCATCTCCGAAAATTATCTGTGTTGTATCGTAGCCGGTTATAAGCATCCTAAGGGCCACATTAAAAATCTCATCGATTTCATTTTCCATTAAGCCGAACTTAGAGAGTTCATCAAAGATCTCGTATGGTTCGGCTCCATTCGAGAGCATTCTCAGCACAATGTTGAAATAATCACTGTAGTTCATCGAGAGTTCAGGCACCTCCTACCATTTCTCTGAGACGAAGGGCGTTATGTACGGCATTACCCATATGACAGTTGTTGAAGTACACGTACACATCGAGTCCCTTCGATAAGAATTCTATCACGTCCAGTGCAAAAAATCTCAGTTCGTCATCAGAATAATTGTAATTATACCTCTCACTTCCCTCAGAAGTGAACCAATTGACATTTCTACCGTGCAATCTAAAATAAGCTACATTTTCTCCAGAAATGGGACGATAGCGAAAGAGGTTATCTATTTTTGGGGCATCGACTATTACAGGGATAGCAGCATATTGAATCAATACAGCACTGTAATCCTCAACCTCCCAATCGCTGTGTCGAAACTCTACTGCTGGGTTAATACCGTTTTCTGCACAGAATTTTGTGAGTTCTTTCAAGTAATTGATGTTGTCATTACTAGGCCTGAATCCCCATGGAAATTGAAAAAGTACCGGGCCGAGCCTGCCTTCCGACACGAGAGGGGCAAGAGCGTTTTTGAAGGTTTTTAGTTCTTTGATTGCTCCATCAAGATCGAGACTTTTCCAACATTCATGTGTAATAGAACCCGGTGATTTCACCGCAAAGCGAAAATCACCGGGAACTTTTCTTGAAATGGCAGCAAGAGTATGGCAATCCGGCATTCGATAATAGGTAAAATTCAGTTCGACGGTGTTGAAATGCCAGATACTTCGATAATAACTCAACATCTGTGAAGGCTTAATGTCTTCAGGATAGGCTGTCCCTATCCAATCTCGAAAATGATAACCGCTCGTCCCCAAATACAGCAAATTACAGCTCCTCAATAATATAAACCTCGTCGTTGTTGTTGATCATTGCTGCGTTAGCTTCATCAACATCAACATGAAATTCGAGAGCATAAGAACCGCTGACTCTGACAAGGACATCATCGAATATCGTTTTTCGTTCGCCATTGCCTTTACAATATACCATAACAAGGTCTTTATCCTTAACACCAAGTTTTTCTGCATCTTCAGGTGTCATGTGAATATGCCTTTTGGCAAGTATTACACCCCTTTTCAGTACGACAGTTCCTCTGGGCCCAACCAGGGTAAGACCTACTGAGCCCTCATGGTCACCGGAATCTTTTATCGGAGGTTTTACTCCGAGCTTAAAAGCGTCAGTTCTGGAGATTTCTACCTGGGTCGCCTTTCTAACAGGGCCGAGAACTCTAACCCCTTCAATTGCTCCTTTAGGTCCTACAAGTATCACCTTTTCTTGAGCGGCATATTGACCTGGTTGCCCGAGATCTTTGATGGGGGTTAATTCGTAACCTTCTCCAAAGAGGATTTCCAGATGTTCCTGAGAAAGATGAACGTGTCTGTTAGATACACCCGCTTTAATTGGATATTCCTTGAGTTTCACCAAAACACCTCCAAATCAGTTTTATTTTTTGAACTTCAATGGACCTACTAGCCCGTTTCTAACTACTGGTTTCGTGTTAACCGGATGGGTAATTGTTATCTCAAGGGGACCCCTTGCCACATTTATCCATCCAAGGCCTTTTATAGCAACTTCCTGACCGGTAAAGAGCCTTAATTTAACACTCTCCCATTCGTAATCATGAAGTTTTTGCCTTGAACATGGCGGAAACAGAAAAGTTCCCAACCAGCTCTCCCACTTATCCGTTGCTGTTTCGGGTTTGGTTTCGTGAACTGTGACTTTTTCAGATGAAATGACATGGAAAATTGGCCCTGGAGGAGTTCCGGGTTCCGCATCTACTCTTACAAGTCCCCCTATAAATATGGTTCTTGTCTTTTTCTTAGGCTTAAAAGTGTGAATTTTCAGTTTTTTCTCGGGCAACATTTTAGACTGGCAAGAACTGTCCATTAAATCGGTTACCCTATCTCTGGTTATTATTCCCGGTGTATCGATGAAAGATAAGCCGTGCACTTTACTGTGAAATTCCACAGCTTTGAGAGTGGTCCCGGGGTAACGACTTATAGTCAATGTGTTCGTTCCAGCAAGGGCATTTAAAACAGAAGATTTTCCAACATTTGTCACGCCTATTGTTATAAAGCGCTTTTCCTTTTTTCCCTTCAAAAATCTCAGAAGACCTGAAACTCCTCTTTCATTTTTCGCCGAAAGGAGCCTTATTCTCGTGGATTGAACCTTTAATCTATTTCTTACCCAGGTTTTTATCTCCGAAGGCGTGATTTCTTTCGGTATGAGATCAACTTTGTTGATGAGATAATAGACGTTCTTATCAGCTACAAGATCTTGAATTTCTCGCCTAAAAGTACCTTCGAAATCAAAGATGTCTATAATGTACAAAACGTTACTTGCCAGGGTTAGATATTTCCCAAGCAAATCTAAAGAATGTTCCAGCTCGAAACGATTTGAGAGTTTTCCATAGTGTTTCAAGGAAAAGCAGCGCTTACAATATACCTCTTTTCCCTCAGCAAGCCTGGCTTCGAGCACATCAAGCGGTATATATCCTGGAGCCTCTTCATTTGAGGTTTGTATTTCAACGCCACAGCCCTTACACTTCATCTTCTGATTTCCTCCAATGCGGTTTTGCGTTTTATAAACCTGAGGAAAAGCTTCTCGATTTTCCTCATCATGCGCGTCCAGTAGAACTCTTTTTCGGAGATGGGATTCACCTTAATCGTGAAAGCTCCAAGTAAGTTCCCCATCAATATGTCAGTGAAAAGCTGATCCCCAATAACAACCGAATGATAAGGCTTTATTCCTTTTCTGTTCAAATATTTTCGAGCTTTACGAGGTAAGGGTTTTCTTGCCTCTGAAATAATCTCAACTCCAGGAACGAAAGCTTCTATATTTCTAAGTCTGAGCCTTCTGCCATTTGAAATTATAACGATTTTTAGCCCCACTAACTGAATGCGTCGGATGAGGAGTTCCCTCTCTTTTGAGAGCTCATCGCTCCCCCAAGGTTCAAGGGTATTGTCAAAATCCAAGATGACGAGTTCATAGCCAGCTTCTTTCAACTGTTCAAAATCTACATCAGAAATGTCATCAACAAAAAGGTGTGGGTTAATCAACTCGATAATTCTGAAAAACCAGCCAATGGTGTAAAAAAACACGGTGTAGGCTGCTATGGTTACAAATCCCCCCATTTTCTGGTAAAAGGCGGCTTCTTTGCTTATAGCAGGCTTAACCATAATTGTGTACATCCCCATGCGGTTGCCTGCGATTATGTCAGTGAGGAAAAGATCTCCAATGATTACAGCTTTTTCAGGCTTTGATTCTAACTCTTTTAAAACCCTCATTAACTCCCTGGTACTCGGCTTTTTCATAGAGTGATAGAGTTTGACACGGTTACTAAAAAACTCCTTCATGTGTTTCACTCTTTCATAAGGAGCGTTTGTAACTACTGCAACTTTTAAACCGCGCTCTAATAGGCTTTCTATAATCTCGCGGTTTCTCATATCAAACTGAGAGCGCCATGTTGCCAACGTGTTATCATAATCAAAGAGTATGGTATCATACCCCATACCAACCAACCGGTCGTAATCTATATCTCTTACACTCTTTGCTCTTTCCCTGGGGAGCGGCAGCTTTAACGAATCAAGTATGGCCTGGATTTTCACGAATTTCCACCACTTCCAGATTTATAACATTTTTTATGCTATCAAGAAAATTCAAAGCCTCCTGCAATAAATCACCAGGAACAATGACTTTCAGGTACCCTTCTTCGGTTGTATGCCTGATATTCATCAGATTATCTTCAGCCTCGGCGATATAGCAGAGTACATGTATGTCCTTCCTCGCGATTTTCAAGTACAAATCAAATTCTTTTGGCACACTTTTATTCTCTTTCATCAAACACCTCACTATAACAATTCTGCGGCAGCTGTGGCAAGCTCAGACCTTTCACCTTTGACGAGAGTGATATGCCCCGCCAGAGGATGGGAAATGAATTTAGAGGCAGCATATACCAGTCCGCAACTATTCGTATCGAGATACATATTATCGATCTGATATGGATCGCCTATGAGAATGATTTTTGACTCTTCGCCGATACGCGTCAAAATGGTCTTCACCTCATGTGGGGTCAAGTTCTGAGCTTCATCTATAATCATAAACTGATTTGGTATCGACCTACCACGTATATAACCAAGTACCTCAATCCCCAGCTTTTCACTTCGCTTAAGAAAGGTATCAGGATCTACATGACGATTTGTGAACAAAAGGAAAAGATTATCATATATCGGCTGCATCCAGGGCTTCATTTTCTCTTCCTGGGAACCGGGTAGAAAGCCTATATCCTGACCCATGGGGATCACAGGCCGCGAAACGAGCATCCTTTCATAAAGTTTTTCATCAACAACCTTTCTCATTCCCACAGCCAGGGAAAGCAATGTTTTGCCAGTTCCCGCGATTCCGGGCATGGAAATGAATTTAATCCTGTCATCCAGAAGCAGTTCATAAGCGAAGAGTTGTTCCCTGTTTCGTGGGTAAATCCCCCAGCATGAAGTTTCCATAGAGACAGAGAGTTTCACTACACTTTTTCCTTCGGGATCTACTCTACCATAAACTCCATTCCCAAAATCAACAAAAGTATTGGGGTAAAGCCCTGGTTCAATATCCCTGATAGAAATGCTCCCGATTCTAACAAAGGTTTCCCTCAAAGAAGAATCATTGAATTCTTTCACTCCAGAGAGTATTTCATTGATTTCTACTTTATCGGCGAGGTAATCCTGGGTCTCAAGTCCTAAAACATCCGCCTTTACCCTTAAGTTAATATCCTTGGTTACGAGAATGGTGGGCTTTTTGTCACGCTTTTTCAGCTCCAGAGTATACAGAAGAATTGCATTGTCTTTGTAATGCTCAGCCATAAATGGTGGAAGCGTCACATTGAAGTCGTTGAATATGAGTATTTTGACAAAACCACCAGAATTTAACTTCACGCCTTTTGTGATATCTCCATTATTCCTGATTTCATCAAGCTTCCTGTTCATTTGCCTGGCCCTTTGACCGAGAGAGCCTGGTTTTGATTTGAGTTTATCGATTTCCTCAAGCACAGGGAAAGGAATTATCAGCACGTTGTCTTCAAATTTTTCCAGACAATCTGGGTCGTGAACCAGTACGTTGGTATCGAGTACAAAATTTTTCACCATGTTAACCCCTCCAA
>QNAR01000062.1 GCA_003643975.1 Thermotogae bacterium
AATATTTTTTCGAGATTCTCACCGAAGAAAACAAAGATGCCGTTTCGCTGGGAGGATTCAGACCCGCGGATCCAATAAAAATGTTGTTATTTCCTGCAAGGGTAGAGCTTTTGGACATCCCAAAGTTTCCTGAAACAATCGTTCTTGGAGTCAATAACTGTGATCTTCAAGCGGTGGGCTTTCTCGATAAGGCGTTGCTGGGAGAATACCCTGACCCTTATTATAGTGAAATTAGAAAACGAACCCTTTTAATTGGCGTTGACTGCAAAGAGGTTAAAGAAAGCTGCCATTGCATCTTACAAGGCTATAAACCCTATCCGGAGAGTGTTTACGACCTGGCGATATCTGAAGTTGGTGGTATGTTTGTGCTTAAAAGCGGTTCTGAAAAAGGCGAAGGCTTGCTGGAAGATTTCTCGAAAGGGCACAGCGTCATGAACGACATCCCGGATATCGATCGGGTAATAGAGACAAACAGGGAACTTATCAAACGCGAACTCGTGGAATTAAACAGTGGCTGGTCAATTGCTTCACATACAGAGGAAAGAAAACTTGAGCCTTCACAAGAGATGGTGGATTCCTGTATCGAATGTGGTGGCTGCAATTTTGTTTGCCCGACCTGCTATTGTTTTATGTTGAATGACGAAAGCAGGAAAGCACATTTTTCAAAAGTGCGATCCTGGGATGCCTGCCAGCTCAAAGGGTATGCGCGAGTAGCAGGTGGCGGAAACCCAAGGGCAGCGTTATACGAACGTTTTAACCATAGATATAGCTGCAAATTCACATATACAATTAGGCAATTTGGTATCAGTGCTTGTACGGGATGTGGGCGTTGTATAGACGTCTGCCCCGCAAATATAGATATCAGAAATGCAGCCCGAAAGCTGACAATCAAGAAGTAGTGGTGATGCTTGTGGTGAATGCCTTTGAATCAATACGAACGAAATTGCTTGAAGTGATTACTGAATCTCCGACAATCAAGACCTTTGTTCTTGATTGTGGAGGTGATTTTGAGTTCAAGACTGGACAATTTGTTGAAGTCGGTTTGGCTGGTGTAGGCGAGGGACCTTTTACTCCATCCTGTTCGCATTACACAAAGAACCCCATAGAAATAACGATAATGAAAACGGGTTACATGACGGAAAAAATACACCAGATTCGTAAAGGAGCGGAAGTGATTTTAAGGGGCCCTTATGGGAATGGGTATCCCCTTGAGAAATTTGAAGGAAAGCATATTCTTATCGTAGGGGGAGGAGTTGGCCTTGCTCCATTAAGGTCTTTATTCCTCACTCTTGTTCATGATATTGAACGATATAACGGGATTACGGTTTGTTTTGGGGCGAGGTCACCAGAAGACCTTATATATAAGGAACAATTAAAGGAATGGTCGAAAATCAAGGGTGTAAACCTGAATCTATCTGTGGATAAAGTTCCCAAAGGTCAGAAATGGTCTGGCAATGTAGGTGTGGTTACAACGCTCTTAAAACCGCTTGAATTAGACGTTGAAAATACGATAGCAGCTGTTTGTGGTCCACCCATCATGATGAAATTTACATCTCTGAGCCTGCTCGAAAAAGGCATAGCCCCATCAAATTTGTATTTATCGATGGAAAGCAAGATGTATTGTGGGGTTGGGCTTTGCAGACATTGCACTATTGAACACTACTTTGTTTGCAAAGATGGGCCTGTCTTTACCTATGACCAGTTTGAAAACCCGGAGGCGATCTGGGCATGAAGAGGCTATTGATAGATATGGAAAAGCTCCTATCTGAACCAACTCCATCTATTCAGTGCGAGTATCTATATCATAGTAAAAACAATGGTCTGCTTTCTCTTGTGGAAATAGCAGAGTTTGCTCTATACTGTCGTCAATGTCCGGAAGCTCATTGCGTTAAAGCCTGCCCACGTGACGCTTTAGAAAGATTACCTGATGGCACTGTGAAAAGAGCAAATCTTCGCTGCGTAGGTTGCAAATCGTGTGTTTTAGCATGCCCCTTCGGTACCCTTTTCCCGGAAACAATCAACTTCGTCGCCGATCATTGTGATTATTGTATTTCACAAAGAATGAAAGATCAAGAATATATACCTCTCTGTGTGAAAACTTCTAAGAACGGAGAGGTTTCTTTAGTGGAGCTCGATGAAGAAGATCCTTCCAGCGGGTTGTATTTTGTGGGTAAATACATGGCTGTTAAAACCCATCACTGGAGGTATAAGGAGGGGAAAGTTCTTTGATCGCCGTATATACTCTCTTATTTCCTGGCCTCGTTTTTACAGCCTTTTGCGGGATGATTGCTTGGTGGATTGAAAGAAAACTGAGTGCCCTTTTCCAGCACAGGGTGGGGCCACCCTGGTATCAGAATTTCATTGATTTTTTCAAACTGCTTGGTAAAGAGAGCATAGTCCCGGCTGATTCAGCGATTATTATGTACTCAGTTGCCCCGTTAATTGCCTTTGCATCAGTTGTGGCTTTTGCTACGGTTCTGGGGAGCGCTGTTTTTTTGAACATCGAAATCGCAGGGGATTTGATTTTACTACTTTATTTGAGCTCTCTGGTTTCCACAGGGATTTTCCTTGGAGCCTCTGCCTCTGCTAATGTTTATGCTGCAATAGGCGCTTCCAGAGAAATAAAAATGCTTCTTGCCGATGAGCTGGTTTTTATTATGGTGGTACTTGTACCTGTGGTAAAATCAGGATTTTCATTCAGGTTTGGAGCGGTATTGAATACTTCTGCTATCACTTCCTTTTCCGGTGTTATGGCATACATTCTTGGGCTAATGTGCATTCAAGCGAAGCTTGCTTTACAGCCATTTGACTTGCCTGAAGCCGAAACAGAACTCGCTGGCGGTGTTGAAATAGAGTATTCAGGTGTTTTGCTTGGAATCTGGAAATTAACTAAAGCTATGGAATTTTTCATATATCCATTGTTTTTAAGTGTCCTTTTCTTTGGTATTGGCAAGGGATTCGTTGGAATACTTTTAAATGTTCTTTTCTACATTTTGACGCTGATAATTTTGATAATAGTGAAAAATGTAAATCCGAGGGTGACTATAGACAAAATGTTGAACTTTTTCTGGAAGGTTTTATCGCCATTGGCATTAATTGCACTCGTCCTCGCCCTCTTCGGAGGTTGAATATGGGTGTATATAACAGGATTTTGAAAAAGTCTTTATGGGTGTTTCACATGAGCGCTTCACCCTGTAATAACTGTGATATAGAGGTGCTCGATTTGTTGACGCCTGGCTATGATTTGGAACGCTTTGGAATAAAGCTCGTTGGCTCGATAAGACATGCCGATGTGCTCCTGATAACAGGAATGGGAGGTTGTAAAATCTCTGAAAGAGTTGTCAGACTTTATAATCAAGCACCAAAACCCGTTTTTGTTGTTGCTGTAGGAACGTGCCCAATTGGCGGTGCAACATTCAAAGATAGTTACTCACGATGTGGACCTTTGGATAAGCTTATACCCGTAAATCTTTACATTCCGGGATGTCCCCCAAAGCCTGAAGCTATGATAGAGGGATTGTTGAAATTATTGGGGAGGTTGGACTGATGGCTTCTGAAGAACATGAAAATGATGTGTTGAATGAATTGAAGGAAAAAATAAAGATGCTTCTTTCCAAGAAGAAGCGAGTTTATTTTAAAGTCGAATCTGAAAACATTGTTGAAGTGGCCAAATATCTTTTTGAAAAAGGCTTGAGGCTTTCGACCATTTCAGCATTGGAAAACTACGAAGGATTCGAGCTTATTTACCACTTTTCAGATGATAAGAGCGGGATGTATTACTGCCCGAAGGTGTTCATTCCATTGGACGATCCCAAAGTCCCTTCAATTGCAAACAACATAGCCGGGGCAAAATGGATTGAAAGGGAGATCGGAGAGCTTTTTGGAGTGGTTTTCGTTAAACATCCTGAACCGAAACCACTACTTCTTGAAGATAATCCGAAAATTCCAAAGAATCCACTTAGAGTAAAGAGGCGAGAACATGAGTGAAGATTTCAACTTACCCGTTGGCCCTTTTCATCCTCTTTTGGAGGAAGCGGAATATTTCAAGATTACCCTTGATGGTGAGAAGGTAAAGGAAATTGAGATGGAAACTGGCTGGATGCATAGAGCCATTGAAAAGCTTTCCGAGAGCAATACTTTTGATCAGACAATATTCCTTGTTGAGAGAATTTGTGGTATTTGTTCTGCTTCGCATCCCTTTGCTTGTGTGAATGCACTGGAAGATATAGGCAATGTTGAAATCCCTTTGAGGGCAAGGTATATCAGATCTTTGATAGGTGAAATGGAGCGCATTCATAGCCATTTACTATGGCTGGGTCTCGCTGGACATTTTATTGGTTACGATACACTTTGGATGTGGGCATGGAAGTATAGAGAACCCATTCTTGAAGTCATCGAGCTCATTACCGGAAATAGAAATCATTACGGCGTCTTCCGGATAGGGGGAGTGCGAAAAGACTACGATATATCTCTAAATACACGGGTCAACGAAGTTATGGACATGCTTGAAAAAAAGCTGAGCATGGTTGCTAAAGCTGCTATGGATGATCCGGTACTTAAAAGCAGATTATGTGGCGTTGGTATTTTAACAAAGGAAGATGCCATCAACTATTGCGCCACTGGACCCACAGCCAGAGCTTCGGGAGTTGCCATTGATGTGCGAAAAGACGAACCCTACGCCGCTTATGATTTGCTGGATTTTGACATAATTGTTCGTGAGGAAGGCGATGTTTTTGCCAAAACTGTTGTGAGAATACTCGAGATGTTAGAGAGTATAAAGATGGTAAGGCAGATTATTGAACGCTTGAGAAAAATTTCAGGCCCAATTTACAACGATGTTGCTGAAATTCCTGCCGGTGAAGGAATCGGAAGGCACGAAGCTCCCAGAGGTGAAGTATTTCATTACATACGCTCAGATGGGTCAAATCGTCCTATTAGGCATAAAATAAGAGCTCCGAGCTATGTTAATATTCCAACTTATGAAGTCAGCTGTCCTGGAATGAATCTTTCTGATGTAATGATAACGCTGGCTTCAGTAGATCCTTGCTATTGTTGCACGGAAAGGTCCGTAAAGCTTTTCGATTCAAAGGGTACAGAAATAGCCCAGAATTTACTTGAGTTATCGCAGAGAAAAACCGACAGACTCATCGATGAGTTAGGGGAGAGCGAATTATGGAAGCTTTTGTAAATGTCTTATCGTTTATGATTATCATTCCACTGATAGCGGCACTTATGGATAGTGGCACTAACTGGAAAGTGGCAAGGTGGCTTAATGTCATCACTTGCTCATACCTTTTAGTTGTTTCATTTATCCTTTGGGGTTATTTGCCGCTGGCAACTGGATTAAGTGGGGAAGGGATCTTTTCCCTTGATGAATTTTCTTACTTTGCTCTGCTCTTTGCAAATATCCTTGGCCTTGCATTTTCAATTTACCTTTTGAAGAGTGAGAAACTCAAATTCCATGTATATTTCATAATGACTATGGCCTTTGTTAATGGGGCATTGATGACACAAAATGCGGTTGCCTTCCTTGTTTTCTGGGGGCTTGCAGGTTTGATGCTTTATCTCTTTGCAATTTCTTCAAAACTCGCCTCTGGTGTTGCCAAGAAAACACTTATCATATCTGGCATATCTGATTCCCTGCTGATATTCGCTTTTTTCCTTTTGGGATATTCCAATGAAGCTTTGATTGGCTTTTCAGGTGGTAGCCCAAATGCTTGGGAAATAACAGCCCTATCCTTTATTGTGCTTGCATCTTTCGCTAAAGCGGGGGCTTTTCCACTGCATACCTGGATTCCGAAATACTGTGAAAAAGCACCTATTGAATCCGCGTTTATTCTTCCAGCATCTTTGGACAAAATTCTCGGGATTTATTTACTTGCAAGATTATTCTTGGAATACGGCATCATACCACAGTGGTTGAGGGTAATCGTTGCAGGTATAGGTGCATTTACCATAATTATAGCCGTTATGATGGCGTTGATTCAACACAACGCACGTAAACTTCTCGGTTACCATGCGGTAAGCCAGGTGGGATATATGGTGCTTGGTATAGCTACCGGAAATCCCGTGGGAATCATTGGCGGGTTGTTACATACTGTGAACAATTCTATTTATAAATCCGGGTTGTTCATGGCGGCTGGAAACGTTGAAAGTTCAGCAGGCACGGTGGAATTGGCGGAACTTGGCGGATTGGCGAGACGAACGCCGCTGACTTTTTCAGGTATGCTGGTTTGTTCCTTATCTATTTCCGGGATGCCATTAACGAATGGCTTCGTATCGAAATGGCTCATTTATCAGGGAGTTTTGATAGCAATGGCTCAAAGTCTTTACGGCTATAAAATATTGTACATGTTCTTTCTCATAATGGCTCTTTTTGGCAGTGCGTTGACTCTGGCGAGTTTTATGAAACTAAACTTCTCTATATTCCTTGGAAAAGCCACGGAAAAAACCAAAGACGCGAGGGAAGCTTCTTTACCGAAACTCATCGCGTTACTCATAAATGCTTCTTTGTGTTTGTTCATAGGTATTGGATGGAAATTCTTCCCGCTTCCATTGATTGAGAATAGCTTGGGCAAAAACCTTGAAAATTCTGTGGGCTTTCTCTCCACGACACAGCTTCTGGGTGTTGTTACCTTATCCCTTGTCTTTGGTGCATTGATATATCTTATGTTCCGAAAAGTAAGAGTAGATGATGCTTTTGTTGGTGGACAAAAGGACACCGTGAAATTCAGAATCTCGGGTACAGGCTTTTTCAATGACATTCGAAACATGAAGCCGTTGAAGGTTATTTACAACGGTGCTGAAAAAGGCTGCTTCGACATCTATACACATCTTAAGACAGGGTTGAAAGCCATGGTTACGCCACTGAAACTGCTTCATACAGGCGAACTGTCTTTTTACAGCGTCTGGGTTATGCTGGGGTTTATAGTTCTTCTCTCAATATTTCTAAGGGGTGGTTGATGTGCCCGTTGAAGGTTGGTTGTATTTCATAGTCTCTTTTATGATCTTCGCTTCCATTATAGCGCTTGAATTGAAAGACCTGCTTTCATCCGTTGTATCGGTAGGTGTGACGGGTCTTGCGTTAGCAGTGGCTTTTATTTTCTTGCAAGCACCTGATCTTGCCCTTGTCCAATTTGTTTACGAAATAATCTCTGTGATCATATTGATTATGTTGCTAAAAGCCACCGGGGAAAGACTCGAAAAAGAAAAGGAAGGCAGATTATCGCTGAGCTTCAAATTGCTGTTTTTAGTCCTTATATCGATCATGGTAATTCCTCTCTTCTCTGTCTTGCCAGAGTTTGGGAAACCGCTTCTTGATGTTTCAAAAAAATACCTTGCAAATGGAGCAACCGAAACAGGCTCAGCTAATTTGGTAACCTCAGTTATTTTGGATTACAGGGCATATGATACCCTTGGTGAGGCAACTGTGATCTTTGTATCGATTCTTGGAGCTGTGACTTTACTCAGTAAAAGAAAGAAACATGAAGGTGATTCCAATGGCTGAAAAACATTCTGGAATGACGCTAATAGTCAAAACAATAACACGTTTTACTGTCTGGCTGATTCTTTTATACGGTATCTTCTTGATGATACATGGCCACCTGACACCTGGTGGTGGATTCGTAGGGGGATTGGTGGTTGCACTTTCTTTTATACACATGAAATTGGCTTTCGGGAAGAAAGGTCCTGTAAAAGGTTCTGGGAAAACTTTTTTGCATGCGCTTGATTCCAGTGGTGCTTTGCTGTTTCTTGGAATAGGAGTTGCGGCTTTTTTTGCTGGATTACCCTTTTTAAGCAATTTCTTGCCAAAAGGCAAGCTCTTTGACCTCTTCAGCGCCGGAACTATCCCTATTTTGAATTTCGCCATCATGTTGAAGGTAGGAGCCGCTATTTTTCTCGTCTTCATAGCCCTTAACCTTTATGAACATGGGAGCAAGGCAGGAAATAGTGAAGACAGCAAAAATGAAAAAAGGGAGGGGGAATGAGTTATGGGCTTATATCTCCTATCCTTTATCCTTTTTCTTGTCGGATTATATGGAGTGCTCACGAAAGCCAATATTGTGAAAATAATACTTGGTTCTGGAATCATGGGCTATGCGGTAAACCTGTTTCTCATATTGATTGCATACAGGTCGGGAGGGACCTTTCCCATACTCCTGCCAGGAAAAGATCCAGGCTTAATGGTTGATCCACTCCCAC
>QNAR01000063.1 GCA_003643975.1 Thermotogae bacterium
ACTCTTTTATTTCCTTCTTGCAGTTTTCACAATAAAGAACTCTTTTCCCGCCTTTTTTCACCAGATACACAAGCGCTTTGCCACAATCAGGGCATTTTCGCCCAGCCGGTTCGTTCCAGAACAATTCACCACATGAGGTGCACTTGAAATATGTTTTTCCCTTTTTGCTTCGCAATTTAGCAACTTTACCGCCGCAAATAGGGCATGGTGTATTGATAGTCACGTTTCGGGTATATTTACATTTTGGATACGAAGAACATGCGATGAATTGCCCGTATCTTCCATTTCTAATGACCAGAGGAGCGCCACATTCCGGGCATTTCTCATCGATGAAGGTCTCTTTGCTTTTTTCTGTTTCTACATGTTCAGATAGCAAAACCTTCCCATTGAGCAAAGGTGCGGTTAGTTCCATATTTAATTTTTCACTTTTACCGCAAGAGGGGCACTTCAAATAACCACCATATCGGCCAAAGGCGATATTCATCTCATTGCCGCACTGACACTGCCTATCAGTAGGATACAGCAATTTTAATTCCCCTGATTTTATAGCCTTTGTAATTTTTGAAAGGTCTTGAGAAAAATTATCATAGAATTCCCTGATTATCTCTTTCCACTGTTTGTTAGATTTTTCGATTTCATCAAGTTCAGCCTCCATATTTGCCGTGAATTTTTCGTCTATTATTTCTGGAAACCCTTTACCGAGAAAATCAGCCACAATACTTCCAAGAATAGTTGGAATAAGCTCGCGTTTTTGTTTTACCACATACTTCCGATCGAGGAGCGTGGAAATGATAGTGGCATACGTCGAAGGTCGACCTATACCTTTTTTTTCAAGTTCCTTAACCAGCGATGCCTCTGTAAATCTAGCTGGTGGGGTGGTTTTATCTTCTTCCCAGAGTATCTTATCGGCTTTGAATTCCGCCCCAACCGGTAAGGAAATGTCTGAAATCTCCTTTTCTGATTTCTTTGAATAGAGCTTTTCAAAACCTGCAAATAGCAGTTTTTCTCTTGTGTACTTGAAGATATATTTGTTATTTTTGTCAGCGATTTTTGTTTCCATAACCTCATATTCGGCAGGAGCCATTTGAGAAGCTATAAACCTATTCCATATAAGCTGATAAAGCTTCAAATGATCACCACTAAGAAGGCCAGCTTGCTTTACAGATTCCGGGCTTTTTTCGGGATATGTTGGCCTTATTGCTTCATGAGCATCCTGTATGTTTTTTTTGACCTTCTTTGGTTTGCTTTTGGTGCCTATATAATCGTCTCCGAAATGCTCCCTGATCAAAGCTTTGGCTTTCTCCTGCGCTTCAGCGGAAACCCTCGTTGAATCGGTTCGCATATAGGTAATAAACGCAATGGTGCCTTCAGCCGTTTCAACACCTTCGTAAAGTTGTTGGGCGACTTTCATCGTTTTCGAAGCACTCCAGCCAAGTTCATTTATTGAGGCTTGCTGTAACGTCGAAGTTATGAAGGGGGCTGGTGGCTTTCGTAGGCTTTTTCTTTTCTTCTGATCCATAACATAAAGTGTTAACCCCGAAAGCTCTTTAATTACCTGTTCTCTTCTTTCAGGGCTTGTTATGGATTTGTTGGTGAATTTCTTACCATCGAGTTTGATCAGAGGGATCTTCTTTCCCTTATATTCGAGAAAGATCTTATAAAAAACATGAGATTTGAAAGCCGCTCTTTTGCTTTCTAATTCTGCGATAAACTTCAAGGCAACTGATTGAACTCGACCAGCACTGAGACCGCGCTTTATGGATTTCCAAAGCAAGGGGCTCAATTTATAGCCGACAATTCTATCGAGAACACGCCTTGCGACCTGCGCGTTAACTTTGTTGGAGTCGATTTTTCGAGGAGATTCAACGGCCTCTTTTATGACCTTTTCAGTAATTTCGCTAAAAACTACCCGATTTTCATCATTTTCTGGAAGATTCAATATCTTGGAAAGGTGCCACGCAATTGCTTCACCTTCCCGATCCATATCTGAAGCGAGGAGGACTCTCTTGCCTTTAGCAAGCTTTTTTAATTCATTAACCACTTTGGTCTTGTTCTTGAGAATTTCGTAGCTGGGTTCAAAGGTTTTCAGATCTACGCCAAATTCCGAGGCTGGCAGATCTCGCACGTGCCCTTTTGATGAAGCTACTTCATATCCATTGCCGAGATACCTTGCAATGGTTTTCGCCTTTGCAGGCGATTCTACGATTACAAGTGTTTTAGACAAAATACCACCTCTTATATCATGTCACGGTTTTTCATGTAAATTCTTCTATTCAAAAAGCGATCGTAATTGCTCCAACCATTTCCAGTGCCGTTGTACTCACGGTTTTCTATTTCTCTAAACTGTGCGATTTTCGAGTCAAGGTTATCTGCCATATGTAATACCATTGCTTCTGTTGTTTTTGGGACTACAGGAGATCCCCAATCCATTTCACCATGATGCGAAAGTATGAGATGCTTCAATTCCGTTTTAAGGTTGTTTGGAAAGTCCGGGATTTTTTCTATACGTGAGCTTACCATTTCCAGTCCGATAGATATATGTCCCACCAACTCGCCTTCATCGGTTTTTTCGATACCTGAACTTCCGATCCCATACTCTTTTATTTTCCCAATATCGTGTAAAACAGCTCCAGAAATCAGCAAATCTCTATCTATTGATTCAGGATATTTCATTGATAAAAAATCGCAGAGCTCGGCCACTGATAAGGTGTGTTCAAGTAATCCACCTTTGTAAGCATGATGTACCTTTACGGCAGCGGGTGCATTTATAAAAGCTCTTATAAAAGCTTTGTCTTCTTCAAAGAAGATCTTTAGCAACTTTTTCAAGTAATCATTCTTTAAATTTTCCACATATGCAAGCAATTTGTCAAACATCTCGTTTACATTGCGCTTGGTAATAGCCAAAAATCTTTGGACGTCATACTCGCCTTCTTCTAATAGTGATAGTCCTTTTTGTGAGTCGAGATTCAGTTGCAGCCTTTCATCATAAATGACAACCTTTCCACGTGTTTTGACAACCGCACCTATGGGAATTGTCGTGTTGTTTTCCTCAGCATTGTGCCAGTCTATCGCTCTTATCGCTCCGGTTCGGTCACTCAGAGTTAGCAAGAGAAATTTCTTTCCGTCTTTGGCTTCCTGGAGCCTCTTCGAAATTACTTTGAGATCGGTAGTAACAGTCATTCCAGGTTTCATTTCAGAGACGAAGATTTTTTCTTTTCCGCCGGCAGCATGGTTTAACAAACTTTTTGCGTCTTCGCCCAGTATATCTCTAAGTTTCATGTTAAATTCTCCCTTCTGAGATAGATCCTTGGTACTCTGGAGGTTATAGCACACGTTATCTCGTAGTTTATAGTGCCAAGTAGCTTTGCCAATTCCTCTGCGGTAATGTTTTCTTCTCCCTGTGTACCTATTAAAACCACCTCATCACCCATTTTGGGTTTTTGAGGAAGGTGGCTGACATCTACGACGAACTGATCCATGCAAACCCTGCCAATAATCCTGCAGCGCTTTCCGGAAATTAGTACCTCTCCTTTATTGGAAAGGCCTCTATTATATCCATCTCCATAACCAACAGGTATTGTGGCTACTGTCATATCACGTGGCGCAATGAAAGTTCTTCCATAACTAACACTATCACCTTTCTTTATCTTTTTCACATAAGATACAACAGATTTCCAGGTAAGGACAGGCATTAGCTCATCGATGTAAAATTCTTCCGATGGTTGTAGCCCATAACTGGCCACTCCAATTCTGGCGTAGTCAAATATAGATTCATTAAATCGCAGAGCGCCCGCACTATTGGCGATATGTCGTATTTTTATATTAACACGTGCTTTTTTCAGCTCTTCAAGGAATTTCTTATATGTTAAGACTTGAGCTAGTGTAAATTGTTCTTTTTTTTCATCAGCCACAGCAAAGTGTGTATAGACGCCTTCCAAATCATAACCAGTTCTTGAAATATCAATTGCCAATTCAAGCGCATTGTTAATGTCTGGTCCCAGTCTTCTCATACCTGTATCCAGATTCAGATGTACCTTTAATCCGGAGGGGATATGCTTTTTAATCTCCTCAAGCTGCCTTCTGCTGTAAATTGTTATGGTGAGTTTATTTTTTAGTGCTTCTACAGCATATCGGGGATTGAAATAGTTGAAAACGAGTATTGGTACTGTAATTCCCGCAGCTCTTAATTCCAGTGCTTCTTCCAGAAAAGCAACAGCGAGTCTATCAACTCCCGATTCAATTGCTGCATGTGATATTTCAACAGCACCATGACCATATGCGTTAGATTTCACAACAGCCATTAACTTTGTTGGGAAGAGCTTTTTTGTGAAGAAAGCTATATTACTTTTATAAGCCGAAAGGTCTATTTCCAAAAATGTATCTCTGCTCAACATGTTGATAAAAAAAGCGCGCCGGGCGCGCTATTAAACTGCTCTCTGTACTTTCCCAGCTTTTAAGCAGCTGGTGCAGACTCTCATTCTCTTAACTTCCCCATTGACAATAACCCTAACCTTTTGTACATTAGGCTTCCACCAGCGCTTGTTCTTCTTGTTGGAATGGCTGACAGTGTTACCTGTTGATGGGGATTTTCCGCAAATTTCGCATACTTTGGCCATTTCAGGTCCTCCTTCCTAATACACTCCCTTACATTATAGTTTAGATACCTCTTTATTTCAACGCATATTTTACCATTAAATTGTTTTTCCATTTAAAGTAACGATGTCATTTGGTTAACAGCCGTTGTCGGTAAAGTTTTTTTGAGACAGAGGAATTTCGTTGTATACTACTTCTGAAAATAATTGTTTGGAGGCGTTGTTATGGTATTTTGTTATCTCTTTGATCTTGATGGGACATTAACCAAAAACACTGATGAAGAATTTATCACGCGGTATTTTGGTTTAATTGCAAAGTATGTAGGGGATCCATTGCAGATGGAGAAGATCAAGAAAGCCATATTCTCATCTCTCGAAGCTTTGAACACCAAGACTGATGGAAGAAACAACTTTGATTTTTTCATGGGCAAATTTACCAAGGAAATGGGTTATGGAAGCCAGGAACGATGGGCTGATTTTTTCATGAAATTCTACAAAACAACATATGATGAGCTCAAGGAGTTTGTTATACCAAGGGGAAAAATGATAGAAGTGTTAGAAAAATTAAAAGAACACGGCCATAAGATAGTTCTTGCTACAAATCCAATATTTCCCTCTATTGCTATTGAAAAAAGGATCTTTTGGATCGGCCTAAATCCAGAGATTTTTGATTACATCACTTCCATGGAGAACAGTTACAACGTCAAACCATCGGAAAAATACTACAGATATATTTTAGAAAAAGTAGATTGCCCTCCGGATAGGAGTTTTATGATAGGCAATGATAGCATACTTGACGGTGGTTGCGTTAAAGCAGGAATTCAGTTTATTGATGTTGCCTCTGTCGATAAAATCATCGATGATATGAAGAACTGACCTTTGAAAGGATTATCAATCCGTCCAGCTCTCTAGCTTTAATCTTATCCGCAAAAGCCTCCAGAAGCGAATAATCATCTATGATTTCTACAATAATGGGCAGATCTTCGCTTAGGGTGAAGAAATCTGCCCTTTTTAAATGGCGCTTCAATCCAAAGCCCAGTATTCCGCGGTATACAGTGGCTCCCTTTAATCCCTCTTTAAAAGCCATCTTCACTATCTCTTCATAGGCGATCTTTCCTCCAAGTCTATCAGCCTCGCCTATATAGATTTTTAAACAACCATACTCCATATGCATTCCCCCATTATAAAGCTCTTCCGACTACGAAACCCAAAAATGCAGCGGTAAAACCGCCAAAGATATTCAACAAGAAATAAGAGCTAAATGCGCTAAAAGATTGCTCCTGTAGAAGTTTTAGACCTTCATAAGCAAATGTGGAAAAGGTGGTAAAGGCTCCCAAAAAACCAGTGGCAAAGAAGAGATAGAAGGCTCTATTCACTTCCGTTTTCTTAAAAGCAAACGCTAAGAATAGCGAGAGGCAAAAGCTACCGATAATGTTTACCGAAACCGTACCTAACGGAAAACTTAGTAATCCGTAACGTTCGTTTATGAGTTTACTGAAAGCATATCTTGCCATAGCGCCGAGGAAACCACCAAAGCCGATTGCCAGGTATCCTGTCATGTTTCACCGTTGAATAAGCTCGACTGAACACCTGCAGAAAGTTTTTTTACAAAATTCGCAATATCCTCCAGTACAAGCTTCTGATCAGCTTTGTTTGCTATAAAATCATATTTGTCGCCATTTATGACAAATTTCTCTGATGCCGTGTAATTGTCAAACCAACTGTTATAAAGCCTATTTAACCGTTCGAGATATTCCGGTTTGATATTGCTTTCATAGCCTCTTCCTCGCATTTTGATGCGTTCAATGAGCGTTGATACTGAACATTTGATATACACCATACCTGCTGGTGTTTTAAGATGATCGGAAAGGGTGTAAAAGGTATCGCGATAAAGGTTCCAGTCTCTTTCATCGATATATCCCATTAAATGAAGGTTTTTAGCAAAGATTTCCACGTCTTCATAAATTGTTCGGTCCTGTATGATTATTTTACCTTCGTCATCCACCCTTTTCAGGAAATCGAAGCGTTTTATCAGAAAGAACAACTGGGAATGAAAAGCCCAATGTTTCATATCAGAGTAAAAATCCTTTAGAAAAGGGTTCTCATCAACTGCTTCATAGACGGGGGTGAAGCCAAGTTTCTTTTCAAGTAATGCTGTGAGAGACGATTTCCCAGCTCCGATATTACCGCAGATGCCAATGATCATGACTGAAATCTCCCTTCTATCAACTCAAAAATATATTTTAGATCCCGTTCATTTTTCACAAAATCAAGATTTGTCGTGTCCACCCTTAAAACCTCTGTATCTTTGAAGTTCTCAAAAAAAGCTTCATATGTATCAGTTAAAAGCTCGATGTAATTTCGGCTCATGCTTCTCTCAAATGGCCTATCTCTCAAGCTAATTCTGGACATCAGCACGTCCACAGACGCATAAAGGTAAATTACGAGGTCTGGTTTAGGAACTTGCTCTCTTAATAGACCGAAGATTCTTTCATAGAGCATTTTCTGTTCGTCTTTAAGTGTTAGAGAGGCAAAAAGATGGTCTTTTTCAAAGATATAGTCTGAGACAATCCCGGCTCCTTCTTTTAACTTCTTGGCAAGGTCAGTCTGCTGGTCAAATCTGCTCAGCAAGAAAAAAAGCTGTGTTTGAAAAGCCCACCTATCCATATCTTCGTAAAATTTCCCAAGAAAGGGGTTTTCTTCGACAACCTCAAGAACCGTGGGGAGGAAATACTGGCGTGATAGATATCTAACCAACGTGGTCTTACCAACCCCGATTACTCCTTCAACAGCAAGGTATTTACCGGTTAATTTTGATAGCATCATAATCTTTTTTTCCTCCACTCATTCAACAAAGTTTTTATAGTATTTAAAACAGGTTCCAGATACCATTCGACGCTTTCCTTCTTTCCGGGGATGGAAAGAACCACCGAGTTGAGTATTGTTCCGGCTGCGCAGCGGTAGCGGGAGAATTCGCGATCCTTTTTTAAGGCATTGTGCACCATTGAAATTTCTAAGCCCTGTGCTCTTTTATCAATGAGCGATAGCACAGCTTCAGTGGCGATATCTTCCCAAAGAAGCCCCGTTCCACCCATTATAATAACCAGTTCGCTATTTCGGGAAGTGGCGAAAATCTCTTCTTTTAAAACACTCATTACGGGTTTCACATCACTTTTGTGAAGAACGTGAAAGTCATATTTTGAAAGAACTTCTTTGCAATATTCAGTTGAACACGCCGAATTCCCACGCTCAGGCTCCATGACCTTTAAAATAGAAGCTGTGTACATGAGTCACCTCCAACTTATTTATACAATACGCAGGCACTCGTGCCCGCAATGTTAATTACACCTTTGACAACTTTCAAGATTCCGTTTCCTGCTTTTTCCTCATTGACAACTTGATTCCAGTTGCCGTCGGGTAGCTTGAAAAAAACGGGTGTAGTATTGCCGTTGAAAATCACAATAATATCTTTCCATTGGTCGCCAATGGCTTCTCCATCAATCTGGAAAGCCACAACACGCTTTTGTTGTGTAGGGAGAAACACTA
>QNAR01000064.1 GCA_003643975.1 Thermotogae bacterium
TATAAATGTCTCTATAATTTTCTATCAAAGCTATGCCAAAACCAAGTGAGGCTATAAGAACACCATAACCAGAAATATATATGCCCTGAATCCCTGTTAATTCAGCGATTACAGAGTATAAAATTGTGGCTGCGAAAAAAGTCGTCGAAAAGATAAGATATTTCTTCCTATACTTAAAAACCATAATAGCCAAAGTTATAGCGCTAATCACAAAAAGAAGATCGTAAACAATCTGCATTTTTTTAAAGGTTATCAAGTTTGGAATTGAAAAGATAAAAATAACTCCAGAAAGGTTAGATGTAAAAATTAAACTCGAAAACTTTTTCTTTGTCCCAACGAATTTCGACACGCCCAGAACCAGAAAGGCTATTGCCACCAGTCCAGTTGCAAGGGTGGCTTTCTCAAACAACAGTAGTGAATCTATACTGCCCGTGGTTTCTCTATAAACAAATTCTAACAAGAAGATCGAAGACAATAACGACGCAGTTGCAATATAAACGAAATGGACATGATCCCCGGGGACTGAAAAGCCAAAAACTAGTAAAACAACACCAAGGATGATTCCACCACCCATAGCAAGCAAATATATATCACTAATGAAGAAATTCAATATGCTATTACGCCAACTCACCGCGGTATATTTAACGATCAAGGGAGCTCGTTGTATTCCTACGTCATAAACGATTTTCATATCCAGTGTTAAGGTATTTGTATCCTTTAGCAGTTTTTTGTCAAAACGAATGAGATGAGAAAGATTCCATATGTTCGCGGTTCCTGATTCAAAATCCCCTATTTCTTTTAGTAATATTCCATTGAGATATATTCTCATTCCGCGATTGTAAACACCTAAAAGCATTATCGCATCACCTTCACAATATGAAAAGGTTTTTACAGCCCTATATGTTCCCAGGGTGTTTACAATCTTATAAAAAGGAGTTTCTACAAGCTCCACTTCCCCATCAGGATGAACGAGCTTCCATTTACCTGAGAGTTCTATGCCGTTCGGGTTACTCAACACTTCTAATAAAATGATAAGCAAAAAGAAAGCCGCTAAGCCAAGCAAAAATCTCATAAAATTACTACCTAACCATTTCATGTTCAAATCCTAACATAAAAGCTCATTTTTCATCAATCAATGCTATAAATAATGTTATATTCTTTTAAGATAGGAGGGATTCACAATGATCTACGAAGATGTTTATTGGGTGGACTTTGATACTTTAGAGCATTTCATGGCAGATGTTTTTATGAAGCTTGGAGTTCCCGAAGAAGATGCAAAAATCTGTGCCAACGTTCTTATCACCTCAGACAAAAGAGGGATTGACTCCCACGGTGTGGGAAGGCTTAAACCCATCTATGTTGACAGAATTAGGGCTGGCATTCAAAGCCCTATTACGAAATTTGAAATTGTAAGAGAGTCGCCTACAACCGCTGTTGTTGACGGTCATAACGGCATGGGGCATGTGATTGGATACAAAGCCATGAATTTGGCCATAAGAAAAGCAAAAAAGTATGGTATGGGGATGGTTGCGGTGAGAAATTCAACACATTACGGAATAGCAGGATACTACGCCTTAATGGCCGTTGATGCAGGAATGATAGGTATCACCGGGACAAATGCGAGACCTTCCATCGCGCCAACCTTTGGCGTTGAACCCATGCTTGGCACAAACCCGCTCACCTTCGGAATGCCTACAGACGAAGAATTCCCTTTTGTATTAGATTGTGCTACAAGTGTTTCTCAGCGTGGGAAGATAGAAGTTTATGCAAGGGCTGGTAAAAAAATACCTGAAGGCTGGGTTATAGGTCAAGATGGTAATACCCGAACGGATACCATGCAGATACTCGAGGATCTCAAAAAGGGCACAGCGGCTCTCGTGCCACTTGGAGGCATTGGAGAAAAAACAGCAGGCTACAAAGGCTATGGCTATGCCACAGTAGTTGAAATACTTTCGGCAGCCCTCCAGGGTGGAGCTTTCTTAAAAATGCTCTCCGGTTTTGATGAAAATGGAAAAAGAATCCCTTATAACTTGGGACACTTTTTCATTGCCATTGATATAGAAGCCTTTACGGACCTCGAAAGTTTTAAAAAAACCACCGGCGAGATTCTGAGAGCGCTGAGAAATTCCAAAAAAGCGCCTGGAGCAGAGAAAATTTATACTGCCGGGGAAAAAGAATACATTGCCTGGCTTGAAAGAAAAGACAAAGGAGCCCCGCTAAACGAGGTACTGAGGAATCAGCTTATTCATCTAAGAGATGAGCTAAACCTTAGCCAATACGTGTTCCCCTGGGAATGAGCGCTCCAAAACCCGCACTATAAATCCGGGTCTGGGGTCTAATATTGGGGTTTAGAAAGCGCTTCGAGAGCCGAGATTCGGTTTTTTCGTTGTAGGTTGTCGGTTGTGGGTTGTACGTAAATCTTTGTCCAACCCTTTTAGGGGGTGAACTGTGAATACGGCAGCATACAACCTACAACGCACAACCCACAACGATTTAATCAGCGCCGCAAGCCTCAACCCTGTTGGCGTCAGATTTTTCCGCTCCAAAGGAGCACTTACCCTTAGCGGAGCCGGGCCTATCCATGGTGTAGTCGTGTTTACCGAATCTCAAATTTCGGCCATGTACTCACACTTGGTTGTAGATATCAAAGAATTTCGTTTCAATGCCGAACTTTTCTTCTAAAACTTTCCCAAGGTTTCTTACCCCAAAGGTTTCAGTTGAGTAATGTCCAGCATTTATGAAATTCATTTGCATCTCTCTTGAAAGATCGCGTATATGCTCTTTTACCTCACCGGTAATAAAAGTATCTACCTTTCCTTCCAGCTTTATAATATCACTCGCTCCCCCTCCAGAGATCACACACACGTTCTGGACAGCTGGTCTGTTAATATACGCCAATAAATCTTTCCTGTTCAGAAGTTTCTTCAGACTATCAAGAAAAATATTCGTTTCGATTGGAGTGTCATAGATACCGATATATCCGACATCAAAGGGCTCCTGAATCTTCAGGCCAAGAGCTTTGATTATCGAAGCGTTGTTGCCATATTCAGGATGAGCATCTAAAGGAAGGTGGTATCCCATGAGTGTCAAGCCATTTGCTAATACCTTTTCTACTCTTTTTTTTATATAACCGCGCAGTTTAAAAAATTCCTTCCCAAAGATCCCATGATGAACCAGCAACATATCAGCATTCCAATTAATTGCTTCCTCAATAAAAGCAAGATTGAATGAAACACCTAAAGCAACCTTTTTTACGTTTCTGCTGCCTTCAATTTGAATTCCGTTAAAGCAAAAATCTTCGTATTTCCACGGTTCTAAAATACTGTTGAGATATTCCTCTATTTCAAAAGCATTCATAATATCACCCTACTCGCATTTTCGGGATAGTTTCAGGAACGATAAGGCTTGCTTCTGTCTGTTTCAGGACTTCTTCAACACTTACTCCGGGTGCCATTTCTCTCAACACAAGCCCTTCTTCCGTTGGCTCTATTACCGCCAAATCTGTCACTATTAAATCCACCGTTCTTATGGATGTGAGAGGCAGGCTACATTCTTTCACTATCTTCGGATTCCCCTTCGCAGTGTGTGTCATGGCTACGATAACCTTCTTTGCTCCTGTTACCAGGTCCATCGCTCCCCCCATTCCTGGAACTCTCTTTCCTGGTATCATCCAGTTGGCCAGCTTCCCTTTTTCGTCTACTTGCAACCCTCCGAGTACTGTTACATCCAGGTGCCCTCCTCTTATTATCCCAAACGACATCGCGCTGTCAAAAGCCATCGCTCCGGGAAGGGCCGTTACATACTGACCTCCTGCATTCGTCAAATCTGGATTTTCCATCCCGCTCTCGGGAACAGGCCCCATTCCGATTATTCCGTTCTCAGACTGGAAATACACATGTATCCCGGCAGGAATGTAATTGGCCACAAGCGTGGGAATCCCTATGCCCAGATTGACAAGGTATCCATCTTTGAGTTCTTGTGCTACTCTCCTTGCTATGAGTTCTTTCGCATCCATCACTCGCACCTCCCCACTACAACGTAATTCACCAGAACTCCTGGTATGTGCACTGAATCCGGGGGAATGCTTCCTACCGGTACTATCTCTTCCACTTCAACTATGACGTTCTCTGCTGCCATCGCCATGAGCGGGTTGAAATTCCTCGCTGTCAACGAGAACTCAAGGTTTCCATAGTAGTCTGCACGCTTTGCTTTCAATAGTGCATAATCCGCTCTTAGTGGAAGTTCTAAAAGATATTCTTTGTCGGCTATGACTACTTTTTGCTTGCCGTCTTCAACCACCGTACCCACACCGGTAGGGGTTAAAATCCCGCCCAGGCCAACACCGCCTGCACGCACCCTTTCTGCCAGTGTTCCCTGTGGAACAAGCTCAACTTCAAGCTCGCCTTCTATCATTTGCCTCTGGGTTTCGGGATTTGTACCAATATGGGACGCTATCACTTTATTGACGAGTTTCGACACGATGAGCTTCCCGATCCCTTTATCCGGGAAGGCTGTGTCGTTGGCTATAACGGTAAAACTCTTTTTTCCGGAAGCAATGAGTTCGTCTATGAGCTTTTCGGGTGTTCCGCAGCCAAGAAAACCGCCTATCATTAAAATAGAGCCTTCGGAGATCATTTCAATTGCATCTTTAGAAGATAATACCTTCACGTTTGCCCCTCCTTTTCTTGGATGGCTGTATATTAATTATACTTGATTAAAGTCAGCTACAAAAAATTGCAGGCACGTGTTCCGAAAGAGTTGCAGGTGGTTATATGCAAAATCAGCGAGGAAATACGTTGAAACTGTCTATTGCATTTTCGCCTGTGTCATAACATGTGCCTTTCAATATACCGGAACTATATTCAAAAAGCACAAAATGATATCCCTTAAAGCTGGCCACTGGCCCTGAAGGATCTTTGAGGCTGTATAAAGATGCGCCGCCCCCACCGGTTACAATATAAGTGATACCGTTGTGTTCAATACGCTGATAATTGTGATCGTGACCTGAAAGAACAAGATCGACTCCGTATTTTTCAAAAAGAGGAACAAGAATTTTTTTCACGAAAAAGGAATCCCCATGAGAGCTGTAACTAAATGCGGGATGATGAAAAATCGCAATGGTGAATTTGGCAGGTTCGCTTTTCAGCAACGACTTTAGCCATTTATATTGGCTGGAACATCTGTCAAAGCGTTTATTAGTGTTCAGCATAACAAAAAGCAAATCCCCTACCCGATAAGAGTAATAATACTCATTTCCGGGCAATGAGAAGAAAGCTTTATAGTTTTTTGCCACTCTTTCATGATTTCCTATTACCGGGAAAAAGAGAGTGTCACTCAAAGGCTCGGTCGCTTTGAAAAAATCTGCCCAGTCATTCAGTCTGCAATCAGAATAAACCATATCACCCGTATGTATCACAAAGAGCGGGGATTCCCTTGCTATAGCTTTACTGACTTCCCTGTGTGCAGCCAGATTACTCCGCGAATCCCCATAAGCCACAAATTTAAACTGAGTTTCAGGATTCGAAGGTATGGAAAAATTTCCTTCAGTGACGGTTTCTTCTGAAGAATTATATTCAATGCGGTATCTATAAATCGAGTCAGGCTGCAAACCATTTATAGATTGTACATGAAACATTGATGGTTTCGATTCAACTATTTTGATTGAGAAAACATCGTTATAAACAGTCAGCTTACAACTTTCTGGAACAGAAGTGTACCAGCTAAGTTGGATCGAATTTGTAGCCGGTGAAGTTATGATCGCAGCTGTCAAAGATACTGAAATCACAAAGAAAATTAATAAAACAGTCAAGCCCTTCATACAGCTATTATTGTATCACAATGCCACTTGGCTTCCAGGCTTTGCAAGCATTCATGTATAATCTCAGTATATCAACTGGAAGAATGGAGGGTTTCCATGGATAAGAGCAGCTATTTGCAGGTTGAAGCTCAATATGACCGTAGCAAAGACCTCAAACGCTGGCAATTTTTGCTTTTGGGATTGCAACATGCATTCACAATGTTTGGAGCAACAGTCCTCGTCCCATATCTCACTGGAATTCCTGTAAACCTCGCACTTTTTACTGCCGGGCTTGGAACGCTTATATTTCATGCGGTTACAAAATGGAAGGTGCCGGTTTTTCTTGGTTCGAGTTTCGCGTATATTTCTCCTATGATTGCGGTAACCTTGTACTATTTGAACAACGCAGGTTATGAATACAGCGATGTTCAAAGCGCTGTTTCCGATGGAATTAGCCTTACCCCTATGCTTGGATATGCTACGGGAGCTATTATTATTGCAGGTGGTGTAAAAATCCTCATTGGTTACACAATAAAACTCATTGGGATTCGGCGCTTCGAAAAGCTCTTCCCTCCGGTCGTTTCCGGGACAATGATAATGCTAATAGGACTCATCCTGAGCCCTGTTGCGGTAAATATGGCGAGTTCTAACTGGGCTGTTGCGCTAATATCCCTTGGAACGGCGATCTTTGCAAGGTTGTATTTGAAAGGCATAAACAGGCTGGTCCCAGTCATTTGGGGAATTGTAGCTGGATATATTGCCGCTGTAATTCTCGGTGAAGTGAGTTTCACAAATCTCACAAGCGCCACATGGCTAAGCGTTCCGGAGTTCATTATGCCTAAATTTTCGCTTTTTGCCATATCTGTTATTGTGCCTGTTTCTATTGCACCATCTATCGAACATTTTGGGGATATATTTGCCGTTTCGGCCATCGTTGGCAAGAAATACTATGAAGATCCTGGAATGCACCGCACGCTTATGGGCGATGGAATAGCCACCGCAACAGCTGGAGTTTTAGGAGGGCCTGCCTGTACAACTTACAGTGAAAACACCGGGGTTTTGGCAATTACGAAAGTTTTTAATCCATGGGTAATGAGAATTGCAGCGATATTCGCGATTATCCCTTCATTTATCCCGAAAGTCGGTGCGCTTGTGCAATCTATTCCTCAATCAGTAATGGGGGGTATTGAATTTTTGCTTTTTGGTATGATAGCATCTATCGGGATAAAAACACTTGTTCAAAATAGAGTAAAACTAGATGGGAAAAATCTAATTGTTGCTTCCTTGATGCTGGTTTCAGGACTCGGCGGCGTTAAGGTTGGCATTGGTAGCTTTGTTCTTCAGGGTTTGGGATTAGCCGCGGTTGTTGGATTCTCTGCAAACCTCATTTTCTCTTTAACCAAAGCTAGTGAAGATTAATATATAGGAGGTAAAAATATGGATGACTGCAAAAAAAGGCGAGAATTTTTAAAATCAACGCTTTGGGAGATGAGATCAGATATGCCTACCGACCAGAAAAAAGGGCTTCCTCGACCACCTTTTGAAAAGCCTTTTGATAAGAATAGAAGAATAATTCCCCTTATTCCCGTTGGGGACATTCAAGTTGGTGATATGCCTCTGAAAGAAGTGATTTCCAAACGCCGAAGCAGAAGAAAATTTACAGATGATCCCATAACCTTGGAAGAGTTGTCTTTCATGCTTTGGAGTACTCAGGGCATAAGAGAAGTATATCGAGATATGGTAACGTTTAGAACTGTTCCCTCCGCAGGATCAAGACACCCCTTTGAGACTTATTTGGCTGTTCATAACGTAGAAGGCTTGGAGCCTGCACTTTACAGATACCTTCCTCTTGAGCATTCTCTGTTGTTTATCAAAAAAATCGAAAATATGAAAGATAAGATTGTAGAAGCTGCACTAAACCAGCATTTCGTGGGTTATTGCGCGGTAACTTTTATCTGGACCGCAATTCCTTATCGCACTGAATGGCGATACTCCCTCACTTCTCACAAGGTTATTGCGATTGATATTGGGCATGTTTGCCAGAACCTATATCTCGCCTCAGAGGCATTAGGTGCGGGAACATGTGCCATAGCGGCTTACAGCCAGAAAAAAATGGACGAGTTTCTCGGCGTTGATGGCGAAGAAGAATTCACCATCTATGTTGCCCCTGTGGGGAAGATAGCCGAGTAACCTTTGGGTATATGGTTTGAATCTTGAAAAATAAGATATCAAGATATGCTTTTTAGGGCCGCAGCACGCTGCGGCCTTTTTCTTTACCGACAATGCAGCCA
>QNAR01000065.1 GCA_003643975.1 Thermotogae bacterium
AGTGAGAATACCAGCTCTCTCTACAAACCAGCCCAGATCTGATTCAATATTCAAAAGCGCCGCGTAGATATCGTCCTTATATCCCAGTTGTTTAAAGTCAGCTATGATACTTTCCAGGCGTTTGTAAAAGTCCGATAACTCCTCGGGTTTTTCCGCTTCAGTTGGCTTTATGTTTGGACCTTCAAGAGCTTTTTCAATCACCGATTTTAACGACCTCAGTCTTCCAGATTCAGGAACAAGTATCGGTATCGCTACTGACATGGATTCGCGTAACTCAGCTCTACCAGCAAGAGATTGTTCAATAAATTTCTCCTTCTGGCTGATTTCATTCTCAACATCTGAAAGTTCTTCTATCGCTGCACTATAATCGGTATAATCTGTCCCGAGAGCTTTAGTCTTTGCAGTTTTCAATTCATCTTTTAACTGCTTAAACAATGTCTCAATTTCATCCCAGCTGGCTTTTGCAGCTTTAAAAGAGTTATAAAGCCCTTCTCTTTCGTTTTTTATCTTTCCAGATAGATCTTCAGGAAGATCTTTTTCTAACCTGCTGATATATTTTCTTATGAACTTATAATATTCGTTTTTTCTCCATTGGCTGTATTCAGCACCGTTTGTCGAGATGTATTCAGAGGTTCTCGAAAGACTTTCAAGAACCTCAGACTTCATCTCAAAGTCGAGGTCATCCAATAAACTGGATAAATTCGTGGCAGCGTTCAAAATCCCAATCCGCATTTTGTCAAAATCTCGCAAAAAGGATTTTAATTTTAGGGCGTCATCGAGCTTAACATTGTCCAGAAAGAAGATAAATTCACCATTAGTTGATGGTTTTAAAGAGGAAAGAATTTCAAGAGCCGCTGCCGATTTTACATTGTCATCTTCTGCATTCTTGAGTTCTTCGAGCTTTTCGTCGATTAGCTTAAGATCTTCTTCCCTCAGTCGATTTAAAGCTAAAATCATTTTCTTATCAATATCAGCACCAAGGACTTCATCTGCGCTTGCAAAAGAAGTGCCAAGATCAGAAGCGATTTGCTTTGATTCTGACATCAGAGCCTCAAATTTGTTGAGATATTTCTCTACGGTGTTGTTGATCGACTTCTCGCTTTTATCCCTGAACCGCCCGAGTTTGTAGGTTGCTTCCTGAATATCAAGGATAAGTCTTTGCACGCTGCGCTCGGGGAATAACAAGTTCTTATAGTGTTGCAAAGTAACCCTGGTGGAAAATAAATTTGGAGAAAAGGCGGCCTGGTCGCGCCTTACAGAAGTTGATATTAGCCATACCATTGGAAAGAGAACTACCGCGATTACTATTATAAGGATAAGATGCCTTAGCCAGTATCTTTTCTTTTCAATAGTCATTATCTGTTCACCTCTTCAAAAGCACCGGAGAGTTTGAAGTTCAACCAACTCAATCCACCTACTATCACAAAAATGAGTATGGAAATTGCGCTGGCAAAGCCGAAATCTTGCCCTCTTCCCTCAAAGGCAAGTTTGTATGTATATGAAATGAGTATGTCTGTTGCCCCTGCGGGTGTCGAGCTTCCTGGAATGGCTGGTCCTCCCCCGGTTAAAAGGTAAATCCCGACAAAATTGTTGAAATTGAACGAAAAACTTCCCACGAGCAGCGGTGCCACCGCAATCATCAGCAATGGGAAGGTAATCTTCCTGAATCTCTGAAAACCTGTAGCACCATCTATTGACGCAGCTTCATAGAGCTCATCTGGAATGCTCTGAAGCGCCCCAAGTGTTATCGTCATCATGTAAGGAAACCCAAGCCATGTGTTCACAAGAAGAACAGCAACCTTTGCCCAAAAGGGATCACTCAGCCATTTTATTGGTTTTTCAGCCCCAAAAAGCCCCATTACAATAAATCTGTTTATAATGCCGTAGGTTTCGTTAAACATACCGTTCTTCCATACCAGAACAGATATAAAAGCGGGAATGGCCCAGGGAATAATGAGCAATGTTCTATAGATTTTCGTCCCTTTTAGTTTTTTATCATTTAATACCAATGCAAGAATCAAACCTATTGTAAAGGTAAAAAGTACGCTTAATGCAGCCCAGGTGAAGGTCCAGATGAAGATTTTCACAAAAGGACCGCTGATCCTTGGGTCCTTGAACATCTTCATGAAGTTCTTAAATCCGATATTTGAAATATAACCATCTACCGCAAATTCCTGACCATTATCATCTATATCGTAAAAATAACCATCTCTTTCAATCAATACCCTGCCAGTCTTTTTGTTGTAAACAACGTTTTTTTGAACGGCTCTTCCACTTTCAATAGAAGTTATGACTTTAATCCCGTATTTTCTCTCCGAAGTTGCAAAATCCGTAAAGAGCCTGTTGGGATTCAGCCTTACTTGCTGTCCCATGGGGTTTGTGAATTCTGCATTTTTTAGCCAGATCCCCCTGATTTCGCTCAGATAAAAAGGCGCATTTGACTTTGTAGTTCTATCATCAGGAGAATAGAAATACATGTATTTCTCACCGCTGTTTGATACCACCGATAGTATGCTGTTATCCTGAGAGGACCTCACTAATTGGTACAAAACTCCATTCACTGTTGCTCTGTCGTTCTTAACTGAAAACATTCGCGATTCAGCCAGAAGGATATTTCCTTCGGAATCTTTTTGGACCGCTACCGGCTTAGGTGCAATAAATAATTCATTGCTTGATAAGGAACGGAATATAATCATAAAATCATCAGTTGGCTTGTAGTCTTTTAGCTTTACAAAGACAGAAAAACTGTATTCTTCTGGGTTTTCAGGTACATAATAGTAATTACTCAGCAGTTTCTGAATAATCTGTGGCCTGGTGAAGAGATGCCCGGTTCCAAAGTTAGTAAAAGCGGTTTTAAAGGTATAGTACATGGGATAAATGGTCAAAATAAACAGCAATATCATAGCGGGAATCATATACCTGTAAGGGTAACCTTTCGGATTGATGAGTACAAAGGCAATACTCACAAGCAAAACACCAAGAATAATTGCCAACCCATAATTGGCATTTGCCCAAAGTAGTATGAGGCTCATCAACCCAAAAGCACCAAAAACAGAAAGCAAAATAAGAACAACTATAAACCCGAGAAGTTTTTTTGTACTCATTTTAATGCCTCCGAACGTTATGATTAAACGCGGGGCTTAAAGGCCCCGCGAAATAACGCATTTCTTGAAATCACAGCTCAAATATTATTCACCAATGGCCGATTTGATCTTTTCAACCGCAGAGTTGAGAGCATTTTCGACAGTATCCTGATCATTGATAACGATGCTAAGTGCATCGCCCATGGCACCCCAAACAGAAGCCATTTCAGGTACATTAGGCATAGGTGTTCCCACGGAAGCGCTTTTGGAGAACTGAAGTACATCGTAAAGCTCAGGTCCAGCGTCTTTTGAAATGTATTCAAAGACGTCTTCTCTTACAGTTCCTCTTCTTTCACCAACGAACATACCGTACTGACCATCAAAACTTCCAATGTAGTTGACAGCGAATTCAATGGCTTCGAGCTTGTTCTTGGATTTTGCATTGACCATGAACCCCTGAACTCCTACAAAGGGCTTGGGAGTTGTACCGGGTTCCAGTTCGATTTCACTAAATGGAATGATTCCATAGTCTATACCTGCATCCCTGTAATGAGGAGTTGCCCAAGGGCCATTCACTATGAATGCAGCAAGTCCGTCTTTGAAGAGGGAGTCCATGAGATTGTAATTGGCACCTTGAGGGATAAGCCCATCGTCGAACCATTTCTTGATAAGACTGACCCCTTTAATTGCACCTTCGTTGTTGAGCCCTATATCATTCACATCAAGACCACTTTCAGTGCTTTTGAAGATATAGCCACCATAACCAGCTATAAAGGGGAATGAGAAATAGAAGTTGCCAGCATCGTAAACAAAACCAACTACTTCATCATCTGCAACCTCCGCGGCCATCTGTTCGAGCTCATCAATTGTTTTTGGCGCTTCTTCAATAAGATCTTTGTTATAAATGATACCGATGGATTCAATAGTATATGGAACGCCATAGAGTTTCCCCTGGTAGCTAAAAGCATCGAGGGACACTTCGTAGTACTGATCGGCATCAGGAAGGAACGGGATGGGCTCAAGAAGCCCGTTCGCAGCGAGTTCCCCTACCCAGTCATGTGCACCAACAATTATATCGGGACCTTCTCCAGCAGGAGCGGCTGTGAGGAATTTGGATTTGATGTCACCGAAATTAACCTGCTGAATTTCCACTTCAATACCGTAGTCCCTTTCAAAGTCAGCAGCCAATTTTTGAAGAGCTGGTATCTGATTTTCTGAAGACCAGATGACGATTTTTGCACTGAGAAGAGATGCTACTGCAAAAACAATCATTAACACGAGAGCAAGTTTCTTCATTCTTTCGACCTCCCTTATATTAATTTAGGCAAATTGCCTCAATACAATTTTATCAATTTCTCCAGAAGGGCAACATGATAATGCTTACTTCCTACTTATGATTATACCAAAAAAACGGTAAATATCTCCGATTATCAATCAATTATTTTCCTATGCTTCTTCTAACTACGCCTTTCTACACGGGATATACAATAGCTGTATCAGAAAAATCAGATATCAACGAGAAATCAATTCCCAGTTCTTTCTCATATTTGCCAACCAGATATTTTCTTCCCACTTCTCCCAATAAAAGGAGTATCAACAAATCCTCGTCTGATTTTGCGATGGTCTTGAATTTCTCTCTTGAGCTTAAAACCTCTGGCTCAATATAATCCGCTGCTCTACCTGTAATAGCCTTGCTGCCTTTAGATTCAATGCGGTTTTTTAGTTCTGGATTCACAGGTGCCGGGGGAGTGCCGTAATAACCCAGCACATATTTCTCGGTTTCTTTCGTTATGATTTTGTAGCGTTCACCGGTAAGCACATTCAAAACAGCCTGGACGCCAACAATCTGGGAAGTTGGGGTGACAAGTGGAGGATAACCAAGATCTTTCCTTACTTTCGGTACCTCATCAAGCACCTCTTCCAGCTTATCAAGGGCCTTCTGGGATTTTAATTGGTTGATCATGTTGGAATACATGCCACCCGGGATTTGGTTGGTTAACACCTCTGGTTTGATGGTTAACAACGATACATCGTGATCGGCATGTTTTGCCCTAACTGTTGAGAAATAGTCACTAATGGTTTTGAGAAGTTTTAAGTTTGGTTTATCAGCGTATCCGAGACTGTTCATGGATACCCACAAACTTTCAACAGCCGGTTGTGATGTACCATATGCCAGAGCACTTATTGCCGTATCCATGATTTCAGCGCCCGCTTCTGCTGCAGCTAGATAGGTGAGATCTGCCAGCCCGGTTGTGAAATGTGCGTGTATTTCAAGAGGTAATGGGCAATTCTGCTTTATGCTCTTGACCAGTCTCTTTGCCTCTCCAGGGGTGAGAAGTCCCGCCATATCTTTAATACACAAAGAATCCGCGTGCAACTCTTCGTATGCACTTTTAGCAAGGCTTGTAAAATATTCAACATTGTGTACAGGGCTGGTAGTATAAGATATGGCAACTTGTAGATGCATTTTGTGCTTTTTTACTTCTCTACTTGCTTTTTCCAGATTTCTAAAATCATTGAGAGCATCAAATACCCTGACTATGTCCATCCCATGGTCAGCTACTTTTTTCACAAAGAGTTCCACAACATCATCGGCATAATGACGATACCCCAGAAGGTTCTGACCGCGTAAAAGCATTTGAATCTTTGTCTTCCTAAATTGTTCTCTTATCCTATCAAGCCTTTCCCACGGATCCTCACCAAGGTAACGGACCGAAACGTCGAAAGTTGCCCCTCCCCATATTTCAACACTGTTATACCCCACCTCATCTATAAGCGAAGCGACCCCGACAAGCTCTTCGGTTGTCAATCTTGTCGCAAGTAATGACTGATGTGCATCTCTCAAGGTCGTATCTGTAAATCGGACTTTCATCTTCAAGCCTCCTTTCTGTTGTACAATTAATAGGATAGGAGGGAGATGTTATGAGAAGCACAATAGATGATTACAGTTTCGACATTGTTGTTGTTGGTGCGGGTCATGCTGGCATCGAAGCTGGGTTGGCTTCTGCTAAAGCTGGAATGAAAACTCTTGTACTTGCCATAAATCTTGACACCGTCGGTTGGGCACCTTGCAATCCGGCAGTAGGCGGTCCAGCCAAAGGTGTTGTCGCAAGGGAAGTTGATGCCCTGGGCGGCCAAATAGCAAAAACAACTGATAAAACGGCCATAAATATTCGCATGCTCAATACCAGCAAAGGACCTGCTGTCAGAGCATTAAGGGCTCAAATAGACAAAAAAGAATATAGCATTGAGATGAAAAGAGCTCTTGAAAATCAAGAGAATCTCTATTTAAGAAGCGCCATAGCGACAGAAATTCTGGTTGAAAATGGTAAAGTTGCTGGTGTCGTAACACATTTCGGCCAAGTTTACCGTTGTAAAGCGGCTATTATAACAACTGGAACTTTTTTAGGCGGAAAGATCGTCATTGGTCCAAAAGCATTTGAAGCCGGGCGTTTAGGAGAATTCCCTTCAAAAATGCTCAGCGAATCGTTAAAAAAACTCGGCTTTAAACTTGCACGTTTCAAAACAGGGACGCCAGCCAGAATACTTGGAAATTCCATAGACTTTTCAAAAATGGAAAGGCAGGACACTTCAGATACTCCTCTTGCATTTTCCTATTTCTCTGAGCCAAGAGTGTTGCCTAAGGATAGCCCTTGCTGGCTCACTAAAACCAATCCAAGAACTCATTCGATAATCAGGCGCGATATACAATTCTCCCCTCTTTATGGCGATGTGAAGTTAATCCATTCCATAGGCCCGAGATATTGCCCTTCGATTGAAGACAAAGTTCTAAAATTTTCTTCTAAAGACAGCCATCAGATTTTTGTAGAACCCGAAGGCAGAAACACAGGTGAGTACTATTTGAATGGACTATCAACAAGCCTGCCTTTTAAAACACAGGTGGAAATGGTTCATTCAGTGGAAGGCCTTGAGAAGGCTGTTATAATGAGACCAGCATATGCTGTTGAATATGATTTTGTAATCCCTGAACAGCTTCATCCCACCCTTGAATCTAAGCTGGTGGAAAACCTCTATTTCGCCGGCCAAGTGAATGGCACCAGCGGATACGAGGAGGCAGCTGGACAGGGTATCGTAGCTGGCATAAATGCATCTGCGAAACTCAAGGGTGCTGAACCATTGGTTCTGAAGAGATCCGAGGCTTATATAGGCGTTATGATCGATGACCTTGTTACCCGAGGTGTCGATGAACCCTACCGCCTTCTCACATCAAGAGCTGAATATAGACTAATGCTGAGACATGATAACGCACATTTGAGACTCACGGAATATGGTTATAGGTATGGCCTCATACCTAGATGGTTCTATGACAAAGTCGTGATTATTCGTGAAGCCATTAACCGGGAGGTGAGTCGATTGAATGACATTGTTCTCAAACCTTCGAATTCTGTAAACAACAAATTGCTATCTGCGGGGACAACGGCAATATATCAACCTACTAGACTTGCTCAGCTCCTAAAACGACCGGAAATAACTTATTCTCTGCTAAAGGATTTTGACCCTCAACCTATATCGGATAGCTCACTTGCTGAACAGGTTGAAACTACAATGAAATACGAAGGGTACATTAACCGCTTGAGACAAGAAATAAACCGTTTCGAAAAGCTCGAGAATGAACTCATACCTGGCGATATTGACTATGATAAAGTGCCCAATTTGTCCACCGAAAGTAAAGAGAAATTAAAAAAACTCAGACCTATGTCCGTTGGCCAAGCTATGAGAATACCCGGTATAAAGCCAGCAGATATCTTGAATCTTTCAACCTATCTCACCAGCCTGAAAAGGAGGCATAACCATTGAGCCGTGAAAAAATATATGTTTTTGGCCATAGGCAGCCTGATACCGATTCGATTGCAAGTGTAATTGGCTATGCTTATATGAAAAACCAGA
>QNAR01000066.1 GCA_003643975.1 Thermotogae bacterium
ATGTGGGGGATTCAATCCCCAGCGCATTAATACTATACAGGATCCTTAAATCGCCAAAATAAATGCCATCCAGGGGTTCTAACACGTTAAAGGTTCTTGAAAGATCATAGGTGTAGGTATTGGTTCCTTTGGGTGTTTCAACAAAAATTGTCAGGGAAGCATCTTTACTGGCTATGGTATTTGCTACCCTAATGGTCACAGGTTGATAGTCTTTTTGAATCACATTGAAACTAAGAGCATCTTTTATCTTTTTGAAATTGACCAATTCGATTTTATAGGATGATTTCATTGATTTGTTTCCGGCTCTGTCGATAGCGGTAAGGAAAAATTCAAGGGTCCCGCTAAACCCCGTTTCTGGAGAGGGGACTGGAATGATTATTTGATTAGTCTCCGTTTCAATATGGTATGTGGTTGTATTAGAGACGATGACTTCACCAAAGATGGAAGCGGTGTCTGAACTGATCCCAAGATCCACAACAATTCTGTTCTCGTCAACACTGTAATTCAGCAATGTCGGTTCATTGGGTGGGGTTGTATCAACAACAAAAGTTGCGCTTTTTGTGAAACTATCGCCGTAGAGATCGATGATGCTAAAAGCTAAGCGGTGCAGCCCTTCAGAAAGATTTTTAAAAGGAACCACAGCCTTTTGGATATCGACTTTTACTGGCGCACCATCATCAAGAGAAAATATAAGATTTGAGAGATTTTTCGCTTTGAAAGTAATTATCAAGCTATCTGAAGGAACGAAAGCCGGTATTTCCCCCAATTCAAAATACGGCTTGCCCATAACCTCAATTGATTTTTCCGGGCCAAAGGGAACTCCTTTGTACAGAGGGATTACTTTAATTTGCGTGGTTTCCTCGGGGAGTGGAAGTATGTAAGAATTTTCCATTGTCTTGAAAGTTGAGGCATCCACGGTTATAAGGTAGCTCACATCAGTCTCTACATAGGATTTCAAATCACTTTTCCAGCTGAGTTTCACGCTGTCTCCATCTCTGACTGCTGATAGCTCGCTGATTTCAATTGAGTCAATGGGAAATTCAAAGAGGTAGGGAATATCATCGTTCCATTTAAGGACAACTTCCTTTGTCAACAGTGTTATCCCATCATACTGCAATTCAAGCTTATGTTTCCCCTGTGCCACAGCGCTGAAAACAGCTTTTAGATTTGCTTCAAGTTTATTTGGCATTTCATCAAGTATAAGGGATACTTTTTCAGGATCGAGCCCCTTTCCGGGGGTAACTTTTACTTCAACCTCAACGGGTAATAAAGGCACTTCAACGCTGATAACCTTCGATTTTTCTATGTAGACAGGACCATACTTATATCCGATGGTTAGATCGTACGACAATGTTTTTCCCTGGAAATCCACAATATTATCTGTATAACTACTCCCTTTTCTGATTACAACAGTCCCATTTCTCTCAAGGCTTATGGTGTCAATATTGTAAGGAGAACTTTCCGCTCTCCAATTCAGTATTAACTGTTTCCCATCTTCGCTAAAGGCGTAATCAAATGAGCTTATATTGGGTTCTGGAAAAGCGTACTTCAACTCTTTAATGCCACTGGTTATTTCCTTTCTTTCCAGTAGAACCCCTTCAAGCGTTACAAATTCCACCGAATCGCTTCGCTTGGCTTTTAACTTAGCAGATGGTTCATTTTTGCTCAGGTTGACTTCTTCAATGGAAGATACCGCCTTTATTGTAGGGTTGCCCTGTGCATCAGTGGGAAATAAAACACTAACGGTTATTGTTATCGGTGTCCAGAGGAAGAAATAAAGCAGTACCAGCAATACTGCAATTGGTATTGCGATCCCTATTGTGAGCTTCAAACTGCGTTTCATTTTGACACCTCCTCTTTAACAAAAGCAGCCCGCCACTGGCGGGCCGCGATGAAAAAAGCACTTTTTACTTATTTAAGACCCTGATGAAGTATTCATCAAGATTCTCATCATCAGCGTGGTATTCAAGCAGTACAGTATATGTACCTGAAAGCCCTAATGGTAGTCCATCCTGAAGGTCAAACAATTCGTTGATAACGCCGGCGTTCTTGACCACATTTTCAGAACCTTCTTTGATCAGGTAAACATTACCAACAAAGCTTACAGGGTCAGGAAGGATCTCTGTGGTGAATTTGGAGAAGAACACTTTGTCCTTTTCGGCGAATTCAGCGTTAACCAACCTTCCAAGGAGAGTGTAGTGAAGAGTGGGATCGGTAATCTCTACCTTTGAAGTCGGCTCAATTCCTTCACGGCTGAATTTGAACATAGAGACAAACGCAGCGTCTTCTGGAACCCCAAGCTCACTAAGCACTTCGACAAAGTTGAAAATGGAATGCACTCTTGTAGGAACTTCCGCGTCAGCAGAAACAAGGCTACTTCCAAAGGAATTTTTGAATTCTTCCAGGGTGCTTACTTTCAACTCGTCAGTTGAATAGAGAATTCTCGCAGCCACGGGGTAAAGAGTTATTTCGGAACCGGCGAAAACCTCTTTGTCCAGATCTTCCTTGCACTGGTAAACAGTATCTTCTTTGTAATTAAAGCTTATAAGCTCATATGGATATACCTTATCAACATTCATTGTTGTCGTTTTGCTTTCATTCCAGGCACTGTGGACTACCATTTTCACTTCGGCAAGGGAAGAAACGTCAACCTTTACTTCTTTTACCTTTGACTCGCCTTCATCGAAGGTGGGGGTTGTCTTACATGCAGCGTTAAAGGTGACGATGTAATTTTCGCTTATCCTTTCTCTCACTGCTGCCTCCCAGGTCTTCGTATATGGCTTAGACGGTGCTGTATCAGGAAGGCTCTTGTAAAGTTCCACAAATCCGTCTTTAGCAGCATTCTCGAATGCAGGAAGAGGGCCATTCGGGAACATGTAAGCATAGTCGGCAGAATCAAGCATGATGTAGGTCTTGCCAGATTCCGTTTTGATTAAAGCAAAATCGCTGACATCATTCAACTTTGCTTCGAATTCTTCTTTCAGTTCTTCGAATTTTGGATCCCCTTTGTGATTCTCTTCCCACACAGCCATTATGGCATCGTGGTCGTACACGTTTATTTCGGCTACCATGTCTTTAGGCAATGCGGCTTCACCGAAAACAAGTTGTCCATCATATTTCTTCATGTAGGATACAACATTCTGAATGTTTCTTACAGGTACTTCAAGCCCGAGTTCTTCGGCAGTTTTTACTGGAGAAAGAGCCAATTTTGCAAAAAGGGCATAGGCTTCAGCTCTTGTGACCGGGACATCATATTCCCTGTTGAAAAAATCTGACCTTGTGTAAAGCTCTTCAGACATCAACAAAGGCAATGCCTTACCATCTTCTCCTGGTACGAGGAAATAGTTTTCGAAGACGTAGATGTAAGCGGATTCTTCGGCGTTTTTAAATCCTTTGTAAAGTTTCTTGAGTTCACCGACCTTGTCCAGCAGATAATCGTAGTTAGGTTTATTCTGTTCAACAAAGGCATCAACAAGAATTTTGATGTATTCAGCTCTTGTTAAAAAATCTTCTTTGTAGTTCAATGCAATCCGATTGCCAAGAACTTCTTTGTAACCCCAAATCCTTGTATAATCAAATCCATCTTTATAGCCAAGCTGTTCAAACTCAGATTTGATGTTGTTGTCATAAGGTGCATTCATAGGATATTCGATGGCTTCTCTTTCAAGGCCAAAATACTTGACCAGCATTGCAAGCACTTCGTAAGGAGTGATGGGATCTGTAAGATCAAATGGGGCGAGTTCTTCAGCAGTTTCAAGTGGTATAAGCCCGTATTCCGATACATTGAAGACAGGGTCGAGATTATCAGCAAAGAGCAACTTGATGAGTTCAGCTCTTCCGGCTGGTTCAACCTTGCTGGTATCAAAATCGATCCACAAGGGCAATTGAACTGGCATATTAACAGCCATGAGGGCTACACTCAGCAATAATAAACTCGCAATAAGGAGCTTCTTCATATACTTTCCCCCCTCTTAGAGATTTAGATTTTGGGTTTGTAAATAGACTATTTCAGAGCAATTATACAACAAAGCCGACTATACATGCAAGATTTTTTTGTAAAGACCTCAGTTTTTTTATTGTTGAAGAATCACAAGTGACCCAAGCACACTACCACTTAGCCAATCCTCTTGAAGTAAAACAGCGATTTTGTCGTTATTAGCGACAGCGTCAATAGGGTATCCATAGAGTTTCAGCGCTTTTGATTCAGGACTATCAAGCATCTCGATTGTACCGCTGGTCACACTCATCACGTATCGATGCTTTCCTGCTATCAGGACTTTCAATGGGCCTGAACCCTGAGTTTTAAACTGATGAACAACATCAGTATCGAGTTCAATCTGATATACCGCATTACTGCCGATACAAGCTACCCAGATTTCTCTATCATTCATGATAGGAAAATTTGGCAATTTTCCCAATTTATATTCTCTTTTCTTCTGGAAGTTCTCTTTTGAAATAACATCAAGAGTCCCGTCCAGATAGTTCACCACATATAGGTTGTCAGAATCCTGGAGCATGTAGGAGGGCCTTTTGCCAAGTGCAATTTTTTTGTGAATTTTGCCAGCGGGATCGATCACAAATAATCCATAAGAGGTATCGAAATCATTGTTGAGCAGGTTATAGTTGTAAAAAAGGCTGATATAGAAAAATTTGCTATCTGCTATAACACTAAGTGCTTCAACAGGCAATTCGATTTTCTTTGTAATCTCGAAATTTTCTATATTGAGCAACAGGAAATTTTTATCCATTCCTAAAATCCCAAGGGTGTTTTTCAGAAAGGCACCGGTGATCAATCTTTCCCCGGTGGATATTTTCGTTTCAAGCTTCCATCTGCTAGGATCCCCGGATATGTCGTACACAACAACCCTGCCGCTGAAAAAGCCAAAGCAATAGAGTTTTTCATCTTTCAGCACAAAATCGTTAATACCTTCATTTTCAGAGTCCTCTAAAAAGCGAAGGGGCTTAAACGTTGAATCAAGTACCAGAAGTTCTGAATCCCCTTTCAAGAGAACGATATAGTAAGTACTCTCTTTGTTCTGTGCTTTTTCGATTTTAAAAGGTGCCAGCCCGAGTTCCTGTCTTGAAATAATTTGTAGGGCCATTAAATTACAGGAAATTCCAAAAAGCAAAACAATCCAAAAGATCTTCTTCACGGTCGTTTCACCACGTAAACCAGGAGTTCTTCTTTAAATCCAGAAGCAAGATTGATGTCATGAGTATAGATATCAAGCCTCTTGCCCTTTATCCCTGAGCCTGTATCTTCGACGATGAAAAACCCCTTATTCGGCGCATTGGAAAAGAAAGGAATGTATATAACCGTTCCGGGTGGAAAGATAGAAGGATCCGCAGCAGCAGTTCTGTAAGCTTTCACGTAATTCCCGGTTGCTGTCACTTTGAAAGATGGAGATGTTGGGTTTTTCCCGTCGTCCCACTCTGTATACATCGTGACATTGAAATCCCCTGCATTTTCAAAGAATATTTCAGAGGGATTTACCGGAATGTCATTCCGCCATATCTCAAAGTGCAAATTTGGTGTGGCATCAGAACTTTCCCCGATAATCTCCCCTGCGCGAACAAAATCGCCTCTTTTTGCCATTAGGTTGGTTAATTTTCCATAAACTGTACGAATTCCATTGCCATGATCGATAATGACGGTGTTACCATATTCATCATTTAGCTTTTCAGCTATAACAACGTGTCCAGGAAGAATGGCTTTTATCGCAGTGAATGGCGATACTTTTAAGTCAATGCCTGGATTCGCATAGCCTTTCTCATAGCTACCAAAAGGCGATACAATGGCTTTAATGAGTATTTCATAGTTATAGGTAAGTCCAAAATGGGATTGAAGAGTATCAGAACGAAGTAAAGAATCAAGTGAAACTGGAATATTTATTTCTTGCCCCGTGTAGATAATGTCGTCTTTGATCGTTGGATTTGCTTTTTTGAGCTCTTCAACTGATATCCCATAGGCTCGTGCAATCGTCCACAGGGTATCTCCAGATTGAATAATGTAAGTGATAATATCAGAGTTTTGAGCTTCGATTTCCTTTTGGCCAATACGACTTCTGATATCAGCCACTTCTGCCAGGAAGAAGTCTATGGAAACAAAACTTGTATCAGAAGCGGCGAAGTCACCTATTTTGCTTATACGCTCGTCCAGATATGAATAGTCCTTTTCATATCTTTTTTGGAGAATATCCAACTGTGATTTCAGATCTTTTATTTCCTTTTCATAAAAGAACTGCTGAATATTTGTATTGACGAGATTATCCAGTTTCTCAAAAATTTGCCCGGTTAATTTGTTATTTTCTTCAACATTGCTACCGTTTGCTTCAACCATTTTTTTCAAATCGGAAAGTTGCTCTTGAAGGCTTTTTAAATCATCTATATTCACTGAGAGTTTTTCGAATCCTGTCAGATATTCAAGCTGTTTGGAAAGGCTCGTGATGGAAGTCTCTATATTTTGCAGGCGCTTCTGCTCTTCAGCAAGGGAATCAAGCTTTTGTTGAATGGTTGAAAGCTCACTTTTGATTTCGTCATTGAGTTGAAGCCCTTGAAGGTTTGCATTTGCAAAATCATCTAGCTGGGCAAGAAGTTGCTGGGTCACTTTGCTGTTTTCTTCGATGAGTTCTCCTTTGGCCTCGACCAACTTTTTAAGTTCCAGCAACTGTGCCTGGAGGCTTTTAAGGTCTTCGGCATTGGAGACGAATTCCTCGGAACCCGTCAGATAATCCAGCTGCTTTGATATGTTTGAAATTGCATTTTCCACATCCTGCAACTGTTTTTGTTCCTCGGTGATGAAATCCAGCTTTTTCTGAATTGCGGAAATTTCATCCCGGAATTCGCCACGGGTTACCCACCACGAAGAACAGCCTGAAGAAAGCAGCATCAAAACCAGCAAAACTACGGGAACAAATCTGGCCACAAACATCATCTCCCTAAGGGATAGTGAGTTTTTCAAGTGAAAGGGCGCTCACTGAAAATCCCTTCGACTTTAAATATTCCGTTAACAGCGAAAGACCTGAGAGGATATAATCGGGATCACCGAGTATTTTTATTTTTAGGGAACTGGAAGTTATTTTTCTGTTGTTTATCATCAAAGAAGGTCCTATACATCTCACATACGTATAAGGCTCAATCCTAACGCCGTTCACGGAAAACTCTTTGAGTCCAAGAGCATAGAGTTCATTGATTATCAGTAAAATATCAGTATCGTGTATAATATTGATTCCTTCAACAGACGGTGTGACCGTAAGCCTTACTCCGGTCCCTTTATAACCAAAATTAAGAGGATAAAGCGACAGAAAAACAAAAAGAAGCAAAACAACTATAAAGAGTTCAAGTATAAAAATCCATTTGATATATCTCAAAATGTACACTCCGTAAAAGGGCGGCATTCGCCGCCCTGAAGCTTACTTTACCATGTTTTTGAGTTCTTTGCCGGGTACGAATTTAGGTACTTTAGCACCAGGGATCTTGATGGGCTTTCTAGTTCTTGGATTGACCCCCATCCTCGGTTTTCTTTTTACAACTTTGAAAGTCCCAAAACCTACGAGCCTAACTTCTTCGCCTTTAGAAAGCTTTTCTTCAATGATTTCAACGACGCTATCAAGGAGTAGGCCTGCTTCTTTTTTAGAAGTTTCAACACGTTCTGCCAATGCTGCTACCAGTTCTTTTTTGTTCATATTTCCCCCCCCTTTCGATAGGATTCGCATATATTCTACCACTCCATTGCATCAAAACCAAGACCAACTTGGATATTGTATTATATAATGATAAGGTAATGATGGTAAGGGAGGGATAAGAATGCGGAGACTTTTTATCGCAACTGCGCTGATAATAATTATTGTAAGTACTTTGACAGCTTATACTTATGTGAACCCCATAGGTCCTACTTTGATACCCGTGGCAAGAATGATAGCAGATTCGAACAACAATGGGGTAGTCGCTGGATTCCAGCTTTC